>NZ_BAABDK010000013.1:0-179611 GCF_039539585.1 Hymenobacter glaciei
CCTATGGTACTGCCTTCACCGGTGGGAGAGTCGGTCGCCGCCAACCTTTTTACACGTAATGCCCCGCTCCGCTTTTACCAGCAGAACGGGGCATTTTGCTGTTAAGTCGGTCAGCTAGTGCCGAAACTGTTGACCACGGAGCTGTAGGAACAGAATTTCACTGTTGCAAAGACACTTGCTCGCTTGTAGTGCTTATTAAGGCGTATTTTTGAGACTTATTCTTAACTGTTTTTTGTGCAAATTTCGCCAGCACGTTATAGCCGAAGCATTGATTGGATAACGGTGCTGCTTTATGTGGTTCTGATAGGGTTGGGATGGGTTTGCATCTATGCCTCTAGCTATTCGCCGGATGCTCCAGAGAATCCGTTGGCGAGTATGAGCTTTGATAAGCTAATGGCTTTTAACTGGTTCAAACAGTTACTCTGGATTGGGACTGCGCTTGTGCTCATTGTCATTTTGCTGGTGGTGGATTATAAAGCATATGATACATTGGCATATGCGCTGTATGCAGGAATGATTGTGTTGTTGCTCGTGACCATGGTGGTGGCACGGCCGATAGCGGGGTCACGGTCATGGTTAGAACTGGGCCCCGTCCGGCTACAGCCGGCAGAATTTGCAAAATTTACTACTGCACTGGCGGCTTCTCGGTTTATGTCAAGCATCAACCTGCGTTACCAAAACTGGCGTGACCAGTTGATGCTTGCAGGGATTACGTTGTTGCCTCCGCTGCTTATTGTTGCTTCAAATGAATCGGGGCAGGCTTTAGTGTTTGGGGCGTTACTGTTGGCTTACTTTCGAGAGGGCATGTCACCCCTTATTCTGCTACTGCTGGCAGCTGCGGGGATGATTTTATTATTAGCCCTATTAGTGCCGAAACTTTGGCTGGTTATTGCTTTCACGGTAATACTAGTAGCCGTAATAGGATTAAATCGACGGATTTTGCGACACCATTTGCCGGTAGCAATAGGAGTATGGCTAGCGGTGATTGGGATGGTCGTGGGAGTTGACTTCTTTTATAATAACGTATTACAACCTCATCAGCGGCAGCGCATTGAGATTTTGCTTAACCCCTCTTCAGACCCTTTGGGCAAAGGGTGGAATGTGACGCAAAGTAAAATTGCGATTGGTTCGGGAGGATTGGTGGGTAAGGGCTTTTTACAGGGCACGCAGACGAAGTTTGATTTTGTTCCTGAGCAAAGCACCGACTTCATTTTTTGCACAGTAGGGGAGGAGTTTGGTTGGATGGGAAGTTTAACAGTAATCGGCCTATTTATGGCCCTGCTTTGGCGCATTATTTATGTGGCTGAACGCCAGAAATCGGTGTTTGGAAGGACGTATGGCTATTGTGTAGCTAGTGTATTATTCTTACATATGACAGTGAACATGGGGATGACAATGGGGCTAGCACCAGTGGTGGGAATTCCACTACCATTTTTCAGCTACGGAGGGTCATCGTTGTGGTCGTTTACCATTTTATTGTTTAGTCTGCTGGCGCTAGATGCGTACCGCAAACAGGACTTGGTGCGCTGATGGAGCGTGCACTGGTACCACGCTGGGTGTGGATGGTGCTGGTGTTGGCGCATATGCTGGCGCTGGCCTGGGCACTACAAAGCGACCATTGGAATTTTCCTGATTCAGACCGGTATCGGGTTGCGGCAGAAAACTTGGTGCACCATGGTCAGCTGTATGCCCGGGCATGGCCTATGGAAGTGCCCCGTGGGCAAGCGGTTCAAGAATTTACGATTCGACCGCCTGGGTACCCGACGGTGTTGGCAGTCTTGGGTGGAACAGGAGCTTATCCGTGGTTAGTGTTGGTGTTGCAAAACGGGCTAAGCCTGCTGGCTTTGGGCACCGTGCTGAACTGGTGGGCGCAACGGGTGCGTCCGTCGTCAAAGCATTGGTCAGGGGCCATTGCTCTGACGCTTACATTCCCAGCGCAGCTAATTTATGCCAACGCGGTAATGAGTGAAGCGTTTTTGCAGGGTTTGTTATTAGTTATGGTAGCTGGCTTAACCGCCTTTTATCGTACAGGTAGATTACACTTTTGGATTGCTGTAGCGGGTGCGGTGACGCTCGCATTACTGCTTAAGCCGGTGTGTTGCCTACTTGCAGTAGGAGCGGGGGCGACGGGTATAGTATTCGGGTGGAAGCAGCGTCGAGCACTAGTGTTCGTTATTGGGATGGTGCCATTGCTGGTGATGGGAGTGTATATGGCTTGGAATCAGCAACGTACCGGTTATTTCCACTTTTCCAGTATTACAGAGATAAATTTGCTGCACTATAATGCAGCTGGCGTGGTACGGCAACTAGAAGGCCCCGCAGCTGAGGAGAGTTGGGTGGCTCAGGTGTTGCGCGAGGCTGATGCAAAAGCCGATTTCGCGGCCCGCCAACAGGTAATTCAGCAAAAGTCTGAGGCCGTGCTGTTGGCTCACCCGTGGGTGTATGCCCGGCAGCACCTAACGGGGATGGTCGCGTTTTTCCTGGACCCTGGCCGCTTTGATATTAGTGAGTTTTTAGGCTTGGAGCCACTAAAGGGTGGTGGGCTGCTGGCGCAGGTACGCACGGGTGGGCTCTGGGGAGCTGTGCGGCAACTTCCATTGGGGCAACTTGCAGCCTTGCTTGTGGTGCTACTGGCGAATACTACTAGAGTGGTGTTGGCTGCGTGGGGATTTTGCCAACTTGGGCGCGGCCCAAGAGAGTGGCAGGTTGCACGATGGCTAGCAGTGGGCTTACTTGTCTATCTAGCCCTGCTGACGGGGCCACTTGGTGCGGCACGCTTCCTCATGCCAGCCTGGCCTCTGTTATTAGGGTTAGCACTGATGGGAATGCGCGGTCCTGCTGCTAAACTGACAGCAAACGGCGCCAGTTTGTGAATATTAAGGCGAGCAACACACAAAAGGCAGATGAGGCCAAGTAGCCCATGCGGCCCAAATCGCCGGATAGCAGCATGTGCGCGATAACTACAACCACTAAACTGACTTCAGCTTTGCCCATTGGTGCAAAAGGGTTTGTTGTTGCCAACATGCGTCGCTGCAACGCGAGCACCAATAGCGGAATGAAGGTGAACAAGCCAAAAATGCTTAGCAGCTCACCTAAGCCTTTGGGCGAAGCTGCCCGGCGAAGCGAATAAGCGAGGTTGTCGAAATGGGCGAGGGCATTGGTGATGGATTGGCCGGTAGGCACGCCTAACCGGGTATCAACCAATTGGTGTAAGATGAATAGCATGGCCAGTCCGCTGGCTAGTGCTGCGAGTTGGCGGGGCCACGACAGAGCCGGCCGGCCAAACCACAGCAGCCAAGGCACCAGAAACAGAAAAGACTCTTTCGCTAATGGCCCGAGTAGCAGCGCCAGCGCCAATGCCCAGCCGCCACCAGAACCACGCCGTATTGCGTAGTAGCCTAAGCCAAACACCAGTAGATACAGACTGTCGGTGAGAGGGAGTCCGGCCGCATATTCGGCCCAGCGGCTACTGAGCACGGCCAGCATAGCCAGGGCGGCGGCATTTGGTGTGGCCCCTGCCTGTCGGGCAGCGTGGAACCAGCAAGCGCCCGCAGCTCCTAGCAGTAAGCAATTGACGACATAAAACGCGAAGCGCAAGGGCCACTGGCCAGCCGGCCGCTGTGGCCAGATACGGGCATACACCTGAGTGATGGGAGCCGCTACAGCCGCAGCGACTGCTGGTACGAGTACCCGATAGCGCCGCGTGACATTAACACTGTCGAACCGTCCGCTCGCCATGCGCAGATAGCTGCGCGTGTCGAGGGAATGCGAGAAATCGTAATGCACATACATCGGGTAGGCCAGGTTGGCCAAGGCTGCCACGGCTAGCAACCACGGCAGCAACCAGCGACGTAATCGCGGGCCAAATAGGGGCACGATGGACGCGAGATTAGGCAAACTTGCGCTCGATGAGCTTCAGCAGCTTGTTGACGTGCTCTTCCTTGCGGCTCCAGTCGTAGCGCTGCGAAAGGTCGCCGGTAACGTAGGTGCGGGCCTGCTCGGCGGTGGGTAGCGAGTCGAGGTGCTGAATGGCGGCGTGGTAGTCCATATTCTCGCCGTTGAACAACTCGTTGATAAAGCTGAAGCGCTGGTTAATGGAAATGGCTTCGCGCAGGGTCTCTACCTTGGGACCGGCACGCTCGGCTAAGGATGCGGGCGTGGCCGTGGAGCGAAGGGTGTCCGCCAGGGCAGGAACAGTGGGCTGGCCGGCCTTTAGCTTTTCATGTAATGGGAGGGAGCCAGCTTCGGTATCGGGCAATGTGAGCGCCGGGATAGGAACTGCAGCGGGAACGGGTATGGCCGTAGGCGCCGCAGCTTCTACTGCGGCGGGACTTGCATTGCTCACGAACGAGGGCGTAGCTACGGCCGGCGTTGCAATGACTGATTCGGCAGCGGCCGCAGACGCATCCGTCGCGGTCGTATTCAGCGACGACACCGGGCCATCTTCCAACAAATCGGCGGTGGTGAGGGGCAGCAGGGTGCTGAGCTCTTCGACCAGGCGCTGCATGGACTGATGGGCGCGGTAGTTGGCTGCGTGATAGAGCTCGAAGCGGTGGGTAAGGAAATCGCGGCTCAGCGAATTATTGGCCGAGAGGCTGTCGAGAAATCCCTGATAAAATGCTTTGTCGATATCGATGTAGCGTACGGCATCGCGCAGGGTGGCCGTCGTCGGGCTTTCGGCCGTGCCCAGCAACAGGCGTTGGAAACTGCCCAGTGGGGCGGCCACCAGACCCAGCGTATCGGCGGCGGCCTGAGCCAGCAGGGGTTCGAAGGCGGCACGTTCGAGCCGGATATGACGCGAAAGCACGTTCATAAACTGCGTAAGAGCGGCCTGCACCGGCGCTGCTTCAAAGTCGAAATAGGCGCTCCGCAGTTGGGCAGTCTCGGCCTGCCACTGGCCCAGGAGCTGGCGAATTACCAACAGGTTGAGTTGACGCACAGGCGTGAACTTGAGCACGGCCGGGCCGTCGAGCGTGGCATCGGGCTGGGTGCCAAAGTGCTGGTCGCAGAGCCGGGCAGCCAAGCGGCGGCCGTATTGCGCGCATTTGGCGAGGCTATATTTGTCGTTCATAAAAAAGCCGGTTTCGGTGGCCCAAGTTAGGCACAAATGCCCCTGCTAACGATTGAAAACTTGCCCGGCGCAGCCATTGAAGTGGCTCCCGGAGCTACGCTGCTGGCGGCTCTGCAAGCCGCCGGGCACGACTGGATGCACGCCTGCGGGGCCAAGGGGCGTTGCACTACCTGCCGTGTGCAGGTGCTGGCCGGCGCCGGGCATCTGGGCCCGCTCACTGCCGCCGAGGAGCGGTACCGGGAAGCTGGCCGTCTGCTGCCCACCGAGCGCCTCACCTGCCAGGCCCGGCTGCCGGCCGGCGAGGTAACCGGCCGCGTGCCCGAAGCGACCAAACTGCCACACATGCAGTATTGCTAGCCGCCCAACTATTCATAGCTCAGCAATGAACGCGAGAAGGCAGCTAGTCAGCCGGTTCGCTTTCATGGCGGGATTTACTTGATGAAGGGCTCATTTTTCGCTTGGCCGTTCGTCGCTAACTTTAGGCTTCCAACCACTCCAAACACACTGCACTTTGTTTATTGAACCCCGCGTCGGCAATCGCCACAACGCTCCGCGCCGGGGCTGGATTGAGGTAGTGTGCGGCTCCATGTTCTCGGGCAAAACCGAAGAGCTGATTCGCCGCCTTACCCGCGCCCGTATTGCCCGGCAGCGGGTCGAAATCTTCAAGCCCGCCCTCGATACCCGTTACCACGCCGAAGACGTGGTGAGCCACAACGCTGCCCGCATTCGCTCGTCGCCGGTGGCCATTGCCTCGGAAATCCTGCTGCTCGCAGCCGGCTCCGATGTGGTGGGCATCGACGAAGCACAATTCTTCGATGACTCCTTGGTCGATGTTTGTGCGCAGTTGGCCAACAACGGTACCCGCGTTATTGTGGCCGGGCTCGATATGGATTACCTCGGCCGGCCCTTTGGCCCCATGCCGGCGCTGCTGGCAACGGCCGAGTACGTAACCAAGGTGCACGCTGTGTGCGTGTGCTGCGGTGAAATTGCCTCCTACTCGTACCGTATTGTGGCCAGCGCCAGCCAGGTACTGCTCGGCGAAACCGACTCTTACGAGGCCCGCTGCCGGCCCTGCTTTCTGGAAGGGCTGCAGGCTAAGGCCCCAGCGGCCGAGCCAGCTACGGTTGTGCCGGCCCAGGCTGCGCACTAAACCGCCCTGCCCGGCGTTTTGCTTCAGCGGCCGGCGAGCCGTTTCCCTTTCACATTGCCTTTTTGCTGCGCGTATGTTGCACTTTTTCCGCTGGTTGGCTGGAGTAGTTGGAGTGATGCTAGTGGCCGGAATGGCCCAGGCCCAGAGCACGGCGGGCTATGGCGACTGGCAACTGCACTTGCCCACCAACCACCCCATTCGGCTAGCCGACGACGGGGACCGGGTGTATGTGGTAGCCGAAAACGCTTTTTATTTTTTTGATAAGAAGCTGAACACAACTCAGGTGCTCTCGCACCGCGATGGGCTTAGCGACGTAGCGGCTGTGGCCGTTGCCTACGACTCGACGACCCGCCAAACCGTGGTGGCCTACCGCAACACCAACATTGATGTGCTAACGGCCAGCGGACGGGTGCACAACCTGAGCGACGTGCTGCGCAAATCTATTCAGGGCCGTAAAGTCATCAACCAATTGTCCGTTGAAGCCGGCAGGGCCTATTTGTCCACCACGTTCGGACTGGTTGTCATCGACCTGAATAAACTAGAGGTGAGCGATACCTACAGCAATATTGGGCCCGGTGGTACCGTAGTCAATGTGTACGATGCTGCGGTAGCCAATGGCTACCTCTATGCGGCCACATCGGCCGGGCTGTTGCGCGGCCCGCTCACTAGCAACCTGCTCGATTACCGCAGCTGGACGCAGTACCTGCCCGTGCCGCTGAGCACCACCCAGCAGGTATACCACTACGTAGCCGCCTATAATGGCAAAGTGTATGCGGCCGTGGGCGCTATGTTCGCGGGGAGCGTGTACGTATTCAACCCGGCCGGAGCTGGGGCGTGGCAGGGCGTGCCCAACACTTACACGGCGCAGTTTCGCAACCTGCGGGCCAGCAGCATCGGCATTTTACTGATTGACGACGACGCGGGTGTGCGCCGAATCGACGCGGCTGAGAAGGTTAGCGTGGTGGTAGCGCCTGTACGCGGTAACTCTATCCAGGATGCGGTGCGCTCGCGCGATGGCAGCTATTATCTGGCCAATTACCAGGCAGGCCTGCAACGGCTGCGGCCGGGCCAGCCCGCCGAAACTTTCCTTGCCAATGGCCCCGAAACCAACCTGGCCTTCGGCCTGCTCGCCGATGCCCGCACCAATACCGTTGACGTGTTCACGGGGGCTTATTCGGAGCGTTATCAGCCCAACTTTTTGCGGGGCGGCTTTTACGAGTACGCCAACGGGCAGTGGACGAACATCACTGCAACGACTTTTCCGAACCCCACTGATTTTCCGAACCCCACCAGCCCGGTGCACGGCACTCGCACCCCCGACGGCACCTTGTACGTGGCTAATTACGGCGGAGGGCTGCTCGAATGGCAGGGGCCCGGTAAGTTCCGACGGTTTGGGCAGAACACGCCGGCCGCTAACCCATTGCTAGGGACTTTTGGTGATGCCAACCGGGTTGAAATTACCGACGTAGCGGCGACACCCGAGGGCAAAGTGTGGGTAGTGAACCGGCACCTGCGCCAAGGCATTTCCGGTTTGTCACTTTTCGACCCGGCTGCTACCACCTGGCAGGTTATTCCCAGCGCGCCGGGCCTCGACGCACTCGACCGCATTGCCCTCGACAATTATGGCTATGCCTGGGTGTCGGTATCGCGAAAGGCAGACCGTGGCGGCGGCTCCAGTGCGGCCCCGGGCATCTTTGCTATTGACCCCGATAACGCTAACCCGCCGCGTTTCTTCACCATGGCCAACGGCCTGCCCGACAACCAGATTTACGAGTTGGCCAAGGACCGTCGGGGCTACATGTGGGCGGCCACCATCAAGGGTGTGGCCGTATTCAACGACCCCAGCGGGCCATTTCAGTCCACGCAGGGGTTCACCCTGCCCAGCGTGCAGCGCGGCGAAGGCACAGGGTTTCCAGCCTTGTTCACCGAGGCCGTGCGCGCCATTGCCGTTGATGGGGGCGACCGCAAATGGTTCGGGACCGACCACGGCCTGTGGCTTTTCAGCCCCGACGCCGACGAAGCCCTGCTGCACTTCACCACGGCCAACAGCCCGCTGCCCTCCGACCGCATAGTGGACGTGAAGGTGAACGACAAAACCGGCGAAGTCTGGGTAGCTACCGATGCGGGCGTCGTGACCTACCGGGGTGGGGCTACCATCACCGAAGGCGAGCCGAAATGTGCGGCGGCCTTTCCCAACCCAGTCCGGCCCGATTTTCAGGGCCTGGTGGGTATTACCGGGCTAGCCAACAATGCCATCGTTAAAATTACCGATGTGGCCGGCCACCTGGTGTATGCGACCACGGCGGCCGGTGGTGCCGTGACGTGGAATATGACCATGCCCGACGGCCAGCGCGTGCGTTCGGGTATTTATCTGGTACTCTCGACCGATGCCGACGGCAAAAACGGCTGCGTAAGCAAAGTGGCCGTATTGAGTAGATAATTGGAGAATGTGCGGATGTGGAGAATGTGTAAAATGGGGCAAATGTGAAAACAACAGGATGGATTAAATAGCCTGTTTTGCAGGCCGGCGACATTTTTACATCACGCATATTTCCACATTCCCACATCACGAAACATGCTAATTAAAACCCGGGGCATCGTCCTCAGCTACCTTAAATATCGGGAAACCAGCATTATTACCCGTGTGTACACCGAGCGCCTGGGCGTGCAGACCTACGTGGTGAACGGGGTGCGCAAAGCCAAACCTCCCGGGCGCATTGCCCTTTTTCAGCCCTTTACCCTGCTGGAGTTGGTGGCCTACGTCGCGCGCGGCAGCAGCGGCCTCACCCGCCTCTCCGAATTTCGCTGCGCCGAGCCCTTCCAAACGTTGCCCTACGAGGTGGCGAAAAGCAGCGTGGTGCTGTTTCTGTCGGAAGTAGTGGGACGGGCGGTGCGCGAGGAAGAACAGAACGAGCCGCTGTTTCAGTTTCTACACGATTCCATCCTGGCATTTGACCTGCAAAAGGCCGGCGCCGAGAACTTCGCGCTGGTTTTTCTGCTGGAACTGGCTACCTACCTGGGTTTCGGCATCAGTTCGGGGGGGGAGCTCACCGACCAGGTAATTATGGCTGGCCATGCCGCCACGGCTCCCGGTGCAACCGGCCCCGCCATGCTGCGTCTGCGCGAGTTCGACCATTACTTCGACGAGCTGTTGCACGACCCTGCCAGCAGCACCGTTCCCAACGGCCGCGTGCGTCACGAACTGTTGAACGTGCTCATCCGCTATTACCAGTTGCACGTGGAGCAAATGGGCGAGATTCGCTCGCTCGAAATCCTCTCAGAAGTGCTGAATTGATTTGTTGTCAGTTATTCGTTGACAGTTGTCAGGGCACGAAAGCCTAACAACTGTCAACGAATAACTGACAACTATTTAAAGTCTACGAGCTCTACTTCGAAGCGCAGTACGGTATTCGGCGGAATGTCAGCCCCGGCCCCACGTGCACCGTAGGCCAGCGGTGAAGGTATCAGCAGCACCGCTTTGCTGCCCTTGGTGAGCATGGCAATGCCTTGGTCCCAACCCGGAATTACCTGGCCCACACCCAGCGTGAAGCTGAACGGCTCGTTGTTGCGCTTGGCGGTTGAATCGAATTCCTTGCCCGTACTCAGTACCGTGCCGCGGTAGAGTACCCGCACCGTCTGGCCCTTCTTGGGAGGTAAGCCAGTACCGGCTTTCTTGATGATGTAATAGGTCCCGCCAATTGTCTTCTTGGCGGTGGCGTGGTTTTTCTTGAGGTAGGCCAGGATGAGGGCATTGTCTTTGGCGGATTGGGCCACGGCCTGCTGGGCCGCCTTCTTCTCCACTTGGGCCTGCAACTGCTGCTGGCGGGCCATCATTTGCTCCATTGTCAGCAGTTCGCGGGCACTAGCCAGCACCGTTAGGATATTGCCGCTGCGCTTGATGAACGGCGGCACGGCTCGGCCAAACGTTTTGGCAAACACCGTATCGGCCGGAAAGCGGAACACCGCGCTATCGCCGGGTAGCAGCAAGCCCAGTGCCTCTTCGAGGCCGCCGGGTGCAGGCTTGGCTGGCAGGGCCACTGGCTGGGCGGTAGGTTGCATGCGGCGCGAGCTCATCAGCACCGAGTCGCGCCCGGTGCGGAATTCCATGAACACCGTGAGTACCTGGCCGGCCCGGCTGGCGTAGGGTGCATCGGTGGGGGCTAGCGTACGGGGCTGATACTTGCCGGCTGCGTCGGCCCGAAACAAGCGGTATTCGGTGCCCGAAGGCAGGCGGGCAAAGGGCTGGTCCTGGGCCTGAGCAGGTTGGACCAGGTTTAACAACCCAGCCAGCGCACCAAAAAGAAAACGTTTCATAGAAAAAGAAATAGAACAGCGAGGCCGGTTAGCGGACGCCAACAATCTCCAACTCGAAAACCAGCGGAGTGCCGGGCGGTATCAGGTAACGGTCGTCATCGTCGGGGTAGCGCACGCCCTTTGCAGCGTAGCCCAGCGTGGCCGGAACCCAGACTCGCACGCGCGAGCCCACGGGCAACAGCGGCATTACCTCGTCGAGGCCAGCAATTACTTCGTGCCGGCCGACCCGAAATCTGAGCAGACCGCCTTGGGCTTCCGAAGCATCAAAGATGTGCCCGTCGGGCAAAAAGCCGGTGTAACGGGCACTCACGCGCTGGCCAGGCTGTGGCAAGGGGCCGGTACCTCGCTCCCGAAACACGTAGCGCACGCCGTTGGGCGTGCGCTGCGGGGGCATTTGCAAAGTGTCAAGTAACGGCAGGGGAGAAGCAGGGCTGTGGCCGGTCTGCGCCTGCGCACCTAGTGCCAAAGCAACCAGTACAAGCACTTGGAACCACGTGTGCCATTGGCCGCTCGCTGTGCTTGTTGCCATGTACCGAATGGTTTATTGAATGCTTAGTATTTCCACATCGAACAGCAACGCAGCGTCGGCTGGGATGCCCGTGTTGCCGCTGGGCCCATAAGCCAGGCGTGAGGGGACCAGAAATAGCTTGCGGTCGCCCACGCGCATCAGCAAAAGGCCCTCATTAAAGCCGGCCGTCAGGGTGCCAACCGTAAATACGGTGCATCCACACGGCGTATGGTTATCGGCAGAGTTGTCGAAAATCGCCCCTTGTGGGTAGCGCGGGTCGCCCGGCGAAGCGGGGTAGCCGTCGGAAGCCGGATGAGCGCCATTGCTCAGGAACTTGCCAACATATTTGAGGCGCACATTGTCACCGGCTTTCACGGCGGCACCGGTGCCGTCCACCACGCTTACTACGTAGAGGCCCGAGTTGGTGCGGGTAGCCTTGCCAAGCAGGTTGTTCCGCCGCAGGTAGCTCTGAATCGTGTCTTCGTCGATTTGCTTAAGCTGGTCCTGGTGCGCAGTAAGCTGCTTTTGCAGCGTGGTTTGGCTGTTGCAGCTCCATAGGGCGGGAGTTGCGACTAGCAGCAAGGCGGCCAACAACCAATGGCGCATTCGGAGCAGAGAGGTATTCATATCGGGAAGCACTAACATAATTCCGGCCAGCGGGGGCCCGGGCCGTGGCGCCGCGCCACCCGTTGGCCGGAATCGAGAGAAAAAACAGTTATTGAACTGCAACCAGTTCCACTTCGAAGCGCAGCGGTGCGTTGGCCGGAATGTCGGCTCCGGCGCCACGGTCGCCGTAGGCCAGCGGCGACGGAATCAGCAGAATGGCTTTGCTGCCGGGGGTCAGCATGGCAAGGCCTTCGTCCCAGCCCGGAATTACCTGGCCCAAGCCGAGGGGGAAATCGATGGGCTTGCCCTGCTTGTCCGACGAATCGAACAGCTTGCCGCTCAGTAGGGTGCCGTTGTAGTTTACGCTCACAATCTGGCCGGTTTTGGGCTTCGCGCCTGTGCCGGGCTTCAGCACCTGGTAGTACACGCCCAGGGGCGTCTTCTGCATGGTCAGGCCGTTTTTCTTGATGTAGTCCTGGAGCAAAGCGTCGTCCTTTTTCATCTGCGCGACAACTTTCGAGGTGCCCAGCATGGTCTTCAGCGACTGCTGCTGGCCGGCTACCTGCTTCTGAAACTCGGGCGAAGCCATGCGCTTCTTAATCTGGGCAGCCATCGAGCGCTTCTGCAACTCGGGCTCCATTGCCTTTTCTTCCTCGGCCGTAACCAGTTTGGGCTGGGTGGCCACGAACATCTGCACGAAGCTGCCGCCGCGCTTCAGGAAGGGCGGTACGGACTGGCCCGATTTGGGCTTGATGAGCGAGTCGACCTGGAAGCGAAACACGCCGCTATCGCCGGGCTGCAGCAATGAGAGCGCCTCGTCGGGCATGCCCTTCTGTTTCAGCTCCTGCAAAGGCATTGGCACGGCCATGCCCATGTCGGTGCGGGTGTTTTGCAGCACCGAGTCCTTGCCGGTGCGGTATTCGGTGTGGCCCATCAGGTACTTACCCAGCCGGTCTTTGTAGGTTGGGTCGCCGTCGGGGCCGATTTCGCGGCGCTCGTACTTGCCGTCCACTTTCTTGTAAATCTTGTACTCGATGCCGGACTTGGTTTTGGCAAAGTCACCGTCGCTCTTGTTGCAGGCGGTGAGGGAAGCGTAGCCCAGCACACCGGCCGCCAGGGCCAGCTGCCGCGCAGAGCGGGAGGAAAAACGCATGAAAATAAAAAAGGTGAAGGGTCAGAAACGGTGTAAAGTTACGCCACCGGCGGCGCTATGGCGGCAGGTACTCCCGTGAGCTGCTCCTTATACTCAGGAAGGATGCCCAGAAAGCGCTCAACGGTTGCATCAAGCGGCTCGTAGCTGATGCCGCCGGCCGCATTGTGGTGTCCGCCGCCGTCGAAATGCTTGCGCGAAAAGTCGCTAACCGAGAAGCTGCCCACCGAGCGGAAAGAAATTTTAACTGCCACGCCGCGGTCAATAAACACGGCCGCAAACACAATGCCCTCGATGCTGAGGGCATAGTTAACTAGTCCTTCGGTGTCGCCGGTTTTGCTTTGGTACTGGCGCAACTCGTCCTGCGTGATGGCGATGTAGGCGGTGTTGAGCTCGCGGTTCACCACCAGCTTGTCCTTGAGGATGAACCCGAGAAAGCGCAGACGGATTTCGGAATGCGAGTCGTAGATGCGGCGGTGCACCGACGACAGGTCGATTTGCACCTTCAACAGCTCGGCAATAATCAAGTGCACGTTGCGCGAGGTGCTGGGGTGTCGGAACGAGCCCGTATCTGTCATGATGCCCGCGTACAGCGCTTCGCCCATGCCCTTGGTGATGAGGTCCTGGTCGCCGAGGTCGCGGATAATTTCAAAAATCAGCTCAGCCGTAGCGGCGGCCGTCGGCACCGAGAATACGATGTCGGCAAAGTCCTCGGGCTGCTGGTGGTGGTCGATGAGCACCTTGGTGGCGTTGGCCACCCGGATGTACTCACCCAGCTCGTTGATGCGGCCCAGGCAGCTGAAATCGAGGCAGCAGATGACCTCGGCGCGGGCAATTAGGTCGCGCACTTGCCGGTCGTTCTGGCGCTTCTCGTAGATAACAACCTCGTCGTTGCCCTCCATCCAGTTCAGGAAGGCGGGGTAATCCGACGGGGTCACGACCGTGACGTGGTGGCCCTTTTGCTTGAGGTAGCCTGCCCAGGCCAGCGAGGAGCCCAGCGCGTCGGCGTCGGGTTTGTGGTGGGTGGTGATGACAACCTGTTTGGGCTGCGCCAACAACGCCCGCAGGGCGGAAATGGAACTGGACATCGACAACGAGAATGGCCCTGGTTAGAAACGGCGGGCCGGTGGCTTACAAAGAATTGGGCCGGCAAAAGTCGGAAGAAATCTTTTCTTAACAGCGCGACCCCTTTGGAAGGTTCTCGCAAAAGTGCGGAACCTTCCCGCCGGCCCACCCAATGCCAGCGGCTGGCTTTGTCGCTACTTTTGCAGGGTAACACGTTTTTTCAACATCCAATTTCCCCCGACCAACGCAATGGCCACCAACCGCACATTCACGATGATTAAGCCCGATGCCGTTCAGGAAAACCACATTGGTGGCATCCTGGGCATGATTGAGGCCGGCGGCTTCCGCATCGTGGAGCTCCAGAAAATTAACCTCACCGCCGAGCGCGCCGGTCAGTTCTACGCTGTGCACGCCGAGCGGCCGTTCTACAACGACCTCGTGAAATACATGTCGAGCGGCCCTATCGTGGCGGCTATTCTCGAAAAAGAAAATGCGGTGGCCGACTTCCGCACCCTCATCGGCGCTACCAACCCAGCCAACGCCGAGGATGGCACCATCCGGAAGAAGTACGCCAAGAGCATTGAGGCTAACGCCGTGCACGGCTCCGACTCGGACGAAAACGCGCAGATTGAAGGCGAGTTTTTCTTCGGCAACAAGTAATATTTTCCGCCGCAAGGCAGCAAAAAGCCCGCTCTGCGTATGCAGAGCGGGCTTTTTCTTTATACCAAAAACAGACTGTTTTTATACCAATCTTGTATTGTCGAGCTTATTTCGACCCATTAATTAGGAGCGATTTTTTGTAGTAAAGTTAATTCCGGTGAGAGGATAGCAGGAAAATTTCCTGCTGCAGAGGTACGAAGGCTGAGGACAAAGCACAAGGTATAACAGGAGGAAGGACCAATGTAGCCCATAAATATAGGCTTTTTCAGTACATTGGGGTGAGCAAATCCACTGCAGGTCCACACCTTTCCACCTAAAAATTTCCTCATGCGCCAAAAAATCCTGCTTGTTTCCCTTGGGCTGTTGCTAGCCGCCTGCCAGTCGAAACCAGCCGATATAGCCCCAGCCGTTACTAAAGCAGATGCCACCGCCTCCCTGGGCTTGGTGGGCGATGCGGCCGACGTAACCCGCACCACCGCTGGCGGCACGGTGCTCATGGGCGGCGGCCCCGACGTGGACGCCGCCATCCAATGGATGATAGGCAAGGCCGGCGGCGGAGACTTTGTGGTGCTGCGCGCAACCGGTACCGATGCCTACAATGCTTATGTGTACGGCTTGGGCGGAGTCAACTCTTGCGAAACGCTGCTTATTAACTCGCGCACGCTGGCCAACGACCCGCAGGTGGAAGCTAAAATCCGGGGGGCTGAGGCGGTGTTCATTGCTGGCGGCGACCAAGCCAACTACGTCAATTTCTGGAAAGACACCAAGGTAGAAGATGCTCTGAACTACCTACGCAATGTGAAGAAGTGCACCATTGGCGGGACCTCGGCCGGCAACGCCATCGAGGGGCGCATTTATTACGGCGCGCTGAATGCTACCATTACAAGCGCTGCGGCCCTGGCTAACCCTTACGATACCAACATTACCTTGGGACGCGACGATTTTCTGGACACCCCTTACTTGAGTAACACCATCACCGACGACCATTTCAATAACCCCGACCGGCGCGGACGCCTTGTCACGTTTCTGGCTCGTATGAGCCAGGACTACGGCATCGTGCCCAAGGGCGTAGGCCTCGACGAATCGACAGCGGTGTGCATCGACGATGCCGGCCTGAGCAAAATATTTGGTACGGGTACGGCCTTTTTCCTACAGCAAAACAGCAGTGGCCCCGAACGCTGCACGGCCAGCAGCAGCCTAGATTGGTACCGTAGCCGCCAAGCGGTGCGGGTGTACAAGGCCACGGGCACCGCTGCAGGCACCAACACATTCAATTTCAGCACTTGGAACGGAGTAGGCGGCAGCAGCCAATATTATTACGTAGACCGCGGCCTCCTCGGAATTTCTTACTAACCCGCCTTGGCCGCAGGTTGTAACTAAAAAAGCCCTGTTGTTTTCAGCAGGGCTTTTTTAGCATTACGAAGCAAGCAGTGCAGCCGGTGATTACGGAACAGGCCTAATCCACCGGCTGGGCCCGGGCTATGCTTGTTCTATTGTAAGCAGGGAATTGGCTGGTTCCAGCGCTTCCACCGGCTGGGTAGTGTGCTTGTGCTTGAAAATAAACACGAACAGTACCGCAATGGCCAGCGAATAGCCCGCAAACGTGAGCCAGATGCTGTGCCAGTCCTTCACGCCGTTGGCATCGGTGAAGTAGTGCTGGATAATGACGCCGCTGAGCGAACTGCCCAGCACGGCTCCGAAGCCATTGGTCATCATCATAAACAAGCCCTGCGCGCTGGCTCGGATGCTGGGCTGCGTCTGGGTTTCGACGAACAGCGAGCCCGAGATGTTGAAGAAGTCGAAGGCCATGCCGTACACAATGCACGAGAGGATAATCATCCAAAGGCCGGCGCCAGGGTCACCGTAGGCAAACAGACCGAAGCGCAGCACCCAGGCAATCATGCTGAACAGCATCACCTGCTTGATGCCAAAGCGACGCAGGAAGAACGGAATAGCGAGAATAAACAGCGTTTCCGAAATTTGCGAGATGGACATGATGATGGCCGGATACTTCACCGTGAGGGTGTCCTTGTAAGCCGGGTTCTTGTCAAAATCGTGCAGGAAGGTGTCGCCGTACGCATTGGTCAGCTGCAGGGCCGCACCCAGCAGGAGCGCGAAAATAAAGAAGGTAGCCATCTTGCGGTCGCGTAGCAGCGCAAACGACTTCAGGCCCAGAATTTCTACCAGGCTCTGGTTAGATGAATTGGCCGACTGCGGCGGGCACTTGGGCAGCGTGAATGAGTAAATACCCAGTAGAATAGCCGCGCCGGCCGCCACGTAGAACTGGCTGGCCGACTTCTCGAAGCCGAGCAAACTCACCGTCCACATGGCTACAATAAAGCCGACGGTGCCCCACACCCGGATGGGCGGGTAATCCTTCACCACATCCAGCCCTTCGGTTTTTAGCACCGAAAATGACACGGCAATGGACAGCGACAGCGTGGGCATGTAGAAAATCATGTTCAGCAGAATTACCCAGAAGAACATGCCCGGGTCGGTGACCATGGGAATGGTGCAGAGGGTGATGCCGCCCAGGATATGCAGGATGCCGTAGAGCTTCTCGGCGTTCACGTACTTATCGGCCACAATGCCCATGAGCGAGGGCATGAAGATGGAAGCAATGCCCATGGTCGAGAAGATGGCGCCAAATTGGGCACCAGACCATTGCTTCGTTTGAAACCAATAAGCGCCAATCGTAATCAGCCACGAGCCCCAGATGAAGAACTGGAGGAAACTCAGGATGGTAAGGCGCAACTTCGTATTCATGCGGGGACGGGGCAAAAGGGGTGGGATAAGACAGATGCAAGCGCGGCGCATGGGCCGTGACCGTCAAAGATAAATAAAAAAGCCCCTGCGAAGTGCCCGGACTCGGGACAACTTCGCAGGGGCCTTCATTAGGCACTGAAGGCAGTTTTACGCCTCGTAGGTGGCCGAAAACGTACCGGCGGGCTGGCCGTCGGCCGTTGGGTAGTCGGTGTAGCCGTCGGCGAAACCGTTGGGGCCGGGGGCGTAATAAGTGGCTTGGTCGCTCTCGGCCAGGGGCAGGCCTTTCTCGAGGCGTTCCACTAGGTCAGGGTTCGAGATGAAGGGGCGACCGATGGCAACGAGGTCGGCGTTGCCGGCGAGGGCAGCGTCAACCTGGGCCACGGTGGTATACCCGCCGCTCAGGATGAGTGTGTTGGTGAATTTCTCGCGGATAACGGGCACAATTTCGGCCGGTACGGCGGGCGCGCCCATGCTTTGGTGGTCGACGAGGTGCAGATACACGACGCCAATTTTCTGCAGCTCTTCGGCAAGGTAAGCGTAGGTTGCGTCAATCTCGGGGTAGTTCGGCTGGTCGTTGAACACGCCCCAGGGCGAAAGGCGAATGCCGGTGCGCTCGGTGCCAATGGCCTCGGCTACGGCGCGAGTTACTTCGAGTACGAAGCGGGCGCGGTTCTGCACGCTGCCGCCGTACTCATCGGTGCGTTGGTTGCTGGCGGGGTTCAGGAATTGCTCGAGCAGGTAGCCGTTGGCGCCGTGTAGTTCCACACCATCAAAGCCGGCTTCGAGGGCCAGCTTGGCGCTGTGCACGAACTCGTCGCGCACGCGGGCCAGCTCGTCGGCGCGCAGGGCGCGGGGCGCGGGCTGGTCCTGCATCTGCTGCTGGTCGGTCCACATTTGGCCCTGGGCAGGCACGGCCGAGGGGGCGATGCCTTCGGCACCCTCGGGAAGGTTGAGGTGGTGAAATACGCGGCCAGCGTGCATCAGCTGCACGAAAATGTGGCCGCCGTGGTGATGCACCGTTTCGGTGATGCGCTGCCAGTTGGTGACGTGCTCCTGGTTGAACAGGCCGGGAATGCGGGCATAACCCAAGCCATCGGCCGAGGGAGAAGTGCCTTCGGTAATGATGAGGCCCGCGGTGGCGCGCTGGCGGTAGTACTCGGCCATCAATTCGTTGGGCATGTTGCCCAAGGCGCGACTGCGCGTCATGGGGGCCATTACGAAATGATTGGTCAGGGTGAGGTTGCCTAATTTGGCGGGCTCAAAAGCTTTGCTTGACATAAGTACAGGGGAAGTGGCGGTGTGCGTGAGTTGCCGGGGTGATGAAACGCGGTGATAAAGCAGGTACGTACACGAATTGTTTTCGACTGGCTTTTATAAGCTGTGTTCGCAATAAAAAAGGCCCGCCTCCTGCTGGAGACGGGCCTTTTGGGCATTGACTTAAAACGAGGCGCTACCGAAACTACGCGGCGTATGCGGCAGCAAAGCGTTTGTTTACTTCATCCCAGTTGATGAGGTTGAAGAAGGCGGCGATGTAGTCGGGGCGACGGTTCTGGTACTTGAGGTAGTAAGCATGCTCCCACACGTCGAGGCCGAGAATGGGCATGCCCTTGCAGCCCGACTCGGGCATCAGCGGGTTGTCCTGGTTCGGGGTCGAGCAGATTTGCACCGAGCCGTCGGACTGCTTGCACAGCCAGGCCCAGCCCGAGCCAAAGCGCGTGGTGCCAGCTTTGGTGAACTCCTCCTTGAATTTGTCGAACGTGCCAAACGTGGTGGTGATGGCTTCGCCTACTGCGCCGGTGGGCTGTCCGCCGCCGCTGGGCGAGAGGATAGTCCAGAACAGGGAGTGGTTGTAATGACCGCCGCCGTTATTGCGCACAGCTACCGGAGCTTTGGCAATGTTGTGCAGAATCTCTTCGATGGACTGGTTCTCCATTTCCGTACCCGCGATTGCTGCGTTCAGGTTGGTTACATAAGCCTGATGGTGCTTGCTGTGATGAATTTCCATGGTTTGCGCGTCAAACGTAGGTTCGAGCGCATCGTAAGCGTACGGAAGTTTGGGAAGTTCGAAAGCCATAACTAAAAGGGTTTTGGATTGGTGAAGAGAGGGCAGAAAGTGTATCAGCTTGAACCGCCAGCTGCGCGCATAGTTGCGGGTACCAACGGGTATGCTTGCTTCAAAAGTAGATTATTTCCGCTTCATACTGAAAAATTGCTGCATCAGTTTGGCGCAGGCAGCCGCTTGGATGCCGCCGCGCAGCTGCGTGCGCCGGTGCAAAAGCTGTCCATGACGCCGGAAACCCACTTTGGGCTCGTCGGCCCCAAACACTACCGCTTTCAACTGCGCCCAGTAGCTAGCGCCGGCGCACATCACGCAGGGCTCGATGGTGACGTAGAGCGTGCAGTCGGTCAGGTATTTGTTGCCGAGGTAGTTGGCAGCGGCAGTCAGGGCCAGCATCTCGGCGTGGGCCGTTACGTCGCGCAAGCGCTCGGTTTGGTTGTAGCCGCGGCCGATAATCTGGTTCTCAAACACGACCACGGCCCCAATGGGAATTTCATCGGCAGCCAAGGCTTTTTCGGCCTCAGCCAGCGCTTGGGCCATGAAATATGCGTCGTCGGTGGGCACGGCTTACTTCTTCATGGCAATAGCGCCCATCACGGCCTGGGCCGTGGGCTGCCACTGGGCCTGCTCGTCGGCGGGGGCCACAAAGGTGAACACGTACAACTGCGAGCCTTCAATGGCATACTGCACCACCTGGTAGCGCTTTATGGGCGTGAGCTGGCTGTTGCGCCGCGAGTCCGATACCGTTGATACGAACTCGAAATACATGAAGTCGCGCCCGTTCACGGTGCGAATATCTTCCTTGATGAAATCGACTTTGGTGTAGAGCCGCTGAATGCTGGACTTGTAAATCTTCAGCAACACGCCATAGTCAAAGCTCTCGAAAGTGGTGGGGCGCACGGCTACACTGTAGTCAACACGCCCGCTGGGGTTGGTGTAGACGGCCAGCGGCTTGCGCGGCGAGGGATATTTCACGGCAATGCCGTCGTCGGGCAGCGCCGAAAACTCCTTCGGCACGCCCACCGACAGGGAAGAGGCCAGCTTCACGGTCGTAAGCTTGGGCTTGGGGGCAAAAGCCAGCAGGCCCAGCAACAGCAGCAGAAATGGAGTAATTTTCATAGCAACAAAGGGATAGAACAAGACAAAAGAACGTCATGCTGAGCTTGTCGAAGCATCTCTACTGCGCAACGCAATCTGAACGATTGAATTACTCCTGCGGTAGAGATGCTTCGACAAGCTCAGCATGACGTGCTGCCAAGCATAAAATGCGACCTAGCGGCGGGCCGCGGGGTACTTAATGCGCACCTTCTTCCAGTACACGTAATTGCCGGTTTTGGCCTCCACGAGGTAGGTGCCGGCTGGAATCTTGCCCAAATTCACGGGGGCACCGGTGTTGTTGGCGGGGTCCAGCTCGGTCTGGTACATCACCTTGTTCTTGTAGTCGGTCATCACCAGCGTACCGGGCTTGGTGAACTGCTGCGTGAAGCTGAGCAGGATATCAGTCGAGTTCGGCTTGGGGAAAACGTCGATGCCCGAGAGCGTTTCCACGCGCTTGATGGGACCATCGAGCGTGACAGCGCCGGCCGTGCCCTTCGATTTAATCTCCATCCCGGTGGCGTCGGACTTGGTTTTGGTCTTGATTTTAGTCTGAGCCTGGGCAGTGCCAGCCGCAAACAGGGCAGTAGCCAAAGCGAGCGCGGGGAGGAATTTCATGGGAGATTTGAAGGGATTGAGATGACAAAGGAACGCCGTCGTTAGCGGCTATTACATACTCCGTACCAAAAACGGCCGTCGCGGGTTGTGGAGCTGTCCATGCTGCCGAAGAAATGGGGAAAGCGGAAGCGCTGCGTTTTCTCCCGCCACCCGTGGGCTTCCTACAAGCACCCATATTTTTCTCCGATGGCCCGTAGCACGTGCTACGGGCGCCTATACTTTTCTTAAGTGGTCCGTAGCACGTGCTACGGGCACCTATACTTTTCTCAAGTGGCCCGTAGCACGTGCTACGGGCAGCTACAGATTTGTCGAAGGCTCCGTTGGGCCGTAGCGCGAACTTTTAGTTCAAGTTTTTGAGCTGTCGGAAGCCGTTCGGGTACGCGAGTAGAAAGTTTGCGCTACGGTGGCAGGCCCCGTCCGCAAGGCCTAACTTTGCCCGAAACCCTATTGCCATGCTACGTACCCACACCTGCGGTGAACTCCGCCCCGAACACATTGGTCAAACCGTCACGCTTTGCGGCTGGGTGCAGCGCACTCGCGACAAGGGCGCCATTCTCTGGATTGACCTGCGCGACCGGTACGGCCTCACCCAAATCACCCTCGAAGAAGGCGTGGAGGCCGACGCCGTGCGCGAAACCGCGCGCCACCTCGGCCGCGAATTCGTGCTCCAGGTGACTGGCAAAGTAGCCGAGCGCTACTCCAAAAACGACAAAATCCCGACCGGCGGCATTGAAATTCGCCCCGAGAAAGTGGAGGTGCTGAACCCCGCCAAGCTGCCGCCCTTCCTCATTGAAGACGACACCGACGGTGGCGACGACCTGCGGATGAAGTACCGCTACCTCGACCTGCGCCGCACGCCCGTGCGCAACAACCTGATGCTGCGCCACAAAATGGCCCAGGCCGTGCGCCGCTACCTCGACGGCCAGGACTTCATTGAAGTCGAAACGCCCGTGCTCATCAAGTCCACGCCCGAAGGCGCCCGCGACTTTGTGGTGCCCTCGCGCATGAACCCCGGCGAGTTCTACGCCCTGCCGCAGTCGCCCCAAACGTTCAAGCAGCTGCTCATGGTGTCGGGGTTCGACCGCTACTTCCAGATTGTGAAGTGCTTCCGCGACGAAGACCTGCGCGCCGACCGCCAGCCCGAATTCACGCAGATAGACTGCGAAATGGCCTTCGTGACCCAGGAAGACATCCTCGACATGTTCGAAGGCCTGGTGCGCTACCTGTTCAAGGAAATCAAAAGCCTCGATTTCCCCACCGTGCCCCGCATGACCTACGCCGACGCCATGCGCGACTACGGCAACGACAAGCCCGACACCCGCTTCGAAATGAAGTTCGCCGACCTCACCGAAACGGTGAAGGGCCAGAGCTTCCCTGTCTTCGAGAGTGCCGAACTGGTGCTGGGCATCAACGCGGCCACCTGCGCCGCCTACACCCGCAAGCAGATTGATGAGCTGACTGAGTGGGTGAAGCGGCCGCAAATCGGCGCTACCGGCATCGTCTATGCTCGCGTGGAGGCCGACGGCCAGGTGAAATCCTCGGTCGATAAGTTCTATTCGCAGGAGGAGTTGCAGAAGTGGAAGGCCGCTTTCAACGCCAATCCTGGCGACCTCATCCTGCTCCTGGCCGGCCCCGAAGCCAAAACCCGCAAGGCCATGAGCGAGCTGCGCCTCGAAATGGGCCGCCGCTTGGGCCTGCGCGACCCCAACTCGTTCTCGCCGCTGTGGGTGATTGACTTCCCGTTACTCGAATTTAGCGAAGAGGAAAACCGGCACTTCGCCATGCACCACCCCTTCACCTCGCCCAAGCCGGAGGATTTGGCCCTGCTCGATAACCCCGCCACCATTGGCCAGACCCGCGCCAACGCCTACGACCTCGTGATAAACGGCGTCGAAATTGGGGGCGGCTCCATCCGCATCCACGACCGCGCTGTGCAGGCTCGCATGTTCTCGCTGCTCGGCTTCACCCCCGAAGAAGCCCAGGCCCAGTTCGGCTTTCTGCTCGACGCCTTCGAGTACGGCGCGCCACCCCACGGCGGCCTCGCCTTCGGCTTCGACCGTCTGTGCAGCCTCTTCGGCGGCTCGGACTCCATCCGCGACTTCATCGCCTTCCCGAAGAACAACTCGGGACGTGATGTGATGATTGACTCGCCCTCGCCCATCTCAGAGGTGCAGCTCAAGGAGCTGAGCATTCAGACGGCCGTGGTAGCGAAGTAGGTTTTTGAAGCTTTGGAAAGGGAAGCTGCGACTGAAATTCAGTCGCAGCTTTTTTATTGGAGCAATTGCTGAACGAAGAATACCTGCTTGGGATGAGTTTTTGAAGTCTTTTTGACCCCAGTAATGTTGTTGAAATTAGCAAAAGCAGAAGCGAAACTTTCGAACTCAACGGCTCCGGCTTGCGCGCCGCAGCATTTCGCTGCTTGCTTTATTTCAAGACAGCCAATCCGCTCAAACATAGCGGTAATAGCAAGCAAGTCTTTATGAGCTATGCCGATAACATCGAACCCGATGCGACCAATTGGCTCGATAGTCCTTCCAATTATTTCCCCATGTTGCACGTCATCAAGGGTCGCTTTTGCTGGGCCGATGTAAGTAGGCATAGCAAACATGTAGTTGAAGCGGCCGCGATGCTGTGAAACCAGAAGCAGAATAGTTGCTCTATACGTGCCATCAGGCATTTGAAAAGAGAGAACGTCGCCCTCAGCGAAAACGAATATAGTTTGAGCCTTGTACGTTTTTCTTTTCCTGGGCCGGAGGTTAGGTTGCGTGATTTTATTCCAGAACCGGTTTAAAACATGCTGCCTTTTGCGGCCTTCACTTGGAGCATCTTCTGACTGCGTTAAGTAGTTGGCAAAGGCGTTTTGCTTGATAGCGAGCGCTACTTGGGAGAGTGTTTCTTTATCCAGTTGGCCAACTTCCCAAAGCGCAAGCGCATAAGCTGTGATGAATATTTCATTATCAACGTCATCATTGTCGGCCTGAAACTGCTCAATGACTTTCTTAATGGTTTCTATTGATTCCCCCGCATCATAGAGGCCTATGAATGTACCGTATACATCATGCGCTAAATCGCCGTCAATAATTTTTACTCCGTCCGTTGCCATCGGTTTCTATTTGCTGTTTGCATCCCACCGCAATAATAAGGAACCTGAGAAACAGAAAGCGGCGACTGAGGATTCAGTCGCCGCTTTCTGTTTAATAATCCAACTGATGCTTTTATCAAACTTTGCCCGCTCTTCTGGCTTCATTCGATTTCGCAGTAGCCGTATGCTATAACCACCTATCAATTCGCCACTTTTGGTGTAGTTCCAATCAGCAACTTTAGCCGTATCAAATGCGACTCTTTCACCTTCTTTTACCTCATGGGTATATTCAGGTGTATTGTCTACCGTTCCATACCACTTACCGCTTTCAAAGGCAGGCTTACCAAGCCAGATGTATTCCATTTCATCTCCATCTGCATAGGGGAGCTTCACTGCAAAGTTGGAAGAGGCACTATCGTGCTGCTGAACTGCGGCTAGAAAGTGTGGCAGGGTAGCCCGTGCTTTTCTCATTGTCGCCAGCATTTCGGGGTCACCAGCTTCTACATCATAGATGCCTTTCGATGCTGAAGTATCCTCAGAAGTGCAAGCAGAAAAGGAGAGGATAATTATGAGTAGAATGAAGAGCGTAAGACGCATTCAATTAGGGGTTATGTAGGTACAAAAATAGCCAGACCGAATAGGACTGGCTATTTTTATTGGCAATAGGTTAGTTCAGAAATTTCGCTCGCCCGTTTCGCGCTTGCCCAGCATCACCGAGCCCACCATAGCGGCCAGCAACAGGATGGACGCCAGCTCGAATGGAAGCGCATATTCTTTGAACAGCACCATCCCTAGCCGGTCGACCATGCCAATCTGCGAATCGAAATTGGTCGGGTCGTAGCCGGCAGGGTTCACGTTGCGCAAGGCAGCTACCAGAATCAGCAGCAGCGAGCCGCCGGCGATAGCGGCAGCAAACTTAGCCAACGCCGGCTTATGCGGCTCGGTTTCCTCGTTCAGGTTCAGGAACATAATCACGAACAGGAACAGCACCATGATGGCACCGGCGTACACGATAATGTTCACCGCCGCCAGAAACTGCGCGTTCAGCAGCAGGTAGTGGCCCGAAAGCGTGAAGAACGTGAGGATGAGAAACAGGACGCTGTGTACCGGATTTTTGGCCAGTACCACGCCCAATGCACTCAGCAGGGCCACGAACGAGAGAAACAGGAAGAGAGGAGACATACAGTAGCGCGGACTTTTAGTCCGCGTTGGGGGTGAAGTCAATGGGTGAGTCGCGGACAAGAATTCCGCGCTACGTCGTGGTTACGTCAGCTGCGTGCGCAGCTTGTCGGCCTGCTCAGGCGTGAGCTGGATGCCGCGCTTCGAGCGGTTATCCGGCGTTACAGGCTCTACTAGCCGGTCCTTACCGTAGATGAACTCATCGCGCTCGAAGCGTGGTGGGGCCATTTTGTCGGCTTGCAGGTACACGGCGGCTTTCGGGCAGGCTTCTTCGCACAGGCCGCAGAAGATGCAGCGCAGCATGTTGATTTCGTAGCTCACCGCGTACTTCTCCTCGCGGTAAAGGTTCTCCTCGCCCTTTTTGCGCTCGCCGGCTACCATTGTAATGGCTTCGGCGGGGCAGGCCACGGCACACAGGCCACAAGCCGTGCAACGCTCGCGGCCGGCTTCGTCGCGCTTCAGAACGTGCAGGCCGCGGAACACGGGAGAGAAGGGACGCGTCTCTTCGGGGTAGCGAATGGTGACCTGCTTCTTGGTAGCAGCCCGGAAAAAGTGCTGCATCGTAATCGACAAGCCCTGGAATATAGCTGGCAGGTACGCCCGCTCAGCCAAAGTCATGGGCTTCTTCTCGAGAACTTTAGCGCGTTTGCTTAAGGATTCCATAATGGTTTCTGTCATGCTGGGCCTGCGAAGCATCTTATCAGGTTCGCAAAGCTGCTGAGTAACGAATTCTGACGAAAGCAGCGGTGATAAGATGCTTCCTTCGGGACGCCAGATGGGCGTGACAAACGAGTTATTTAATGATGCCGAACGTAATCAGGCCGCCCGTGAGCAGGATGTTGAAGATGGCCAAGGGGATGAGAATGGTCCAGCCCAGGCGCATCAGCTGGTCGTAGCGGAAGCGTGGGAGCGTCCAGCGCACCCACATGAAGAAAAAGATAAATGCGAAGATTTTGCCGAACAGGCCCACCAGCCCGAGGATGGTGATGATGTTCTGGGCCGTTACCAGCTCTAGGCCACGGCTCGATACCAGCCAGTCGCGCATTTCGTACTGAAAGGGGAAGTTGAAACCACCGAAGTACAGTACGCTCATCACGGCCGAAGCCACGAACACGTTGATGTATTCGGCGAATAGGTACAGGCCCATTTTCATGGAGCTATACTCAGTGTGGTAACCACCAATCAGCTCGGTTTCGCACTCGGGCAAGTCGAAGGGCGTGCGATTGGTTTCGGCGAAAGCGCAGACGATAAAGATTAGAAAGCCCAGCGGCTGCTTGGCAATGTTCCAGAAGTGCCACTCGCCCGCTACCGACTGCTGCAACGTGATTTCGCGCAACGACAGCGTGCCCGACATCATCAGCACCGCAATCAGGGCCAAGCCCATTGCCAGCTCGTAGCTGATGTTCTGCGAAGCTGCCCGGATGGCGCCCAGCAGCGAAAACTTGTTGTTCGAAGCCCAGCCGCCAATCATAATGCCGTACACGCCCAGCGACACGATGCCGAACACGTAGAGCATGCCCACGTTGATTTCGATGCCTTGCAGGTGAATAATGGTGTCGCCGAACTGCAGAAAGTTGCCGAACGGAATCACCGCCGACGACATCAGGGCCGTAATCATAGCCAGGCAGGGGCCGAACACGAACAGCGCACGGTTGGCACCCGCCGGGAAAAATTCCTCTTTGGTGAAGAGCTTCACGGCATCAGCCAGCGGCTGGAGCAGGCCGAACGGACCAGCGCGGTCCGGGCCAACCCGGTCTTGCAAGAAGGCAGCAATTACGCGCTCCGCGTAGGTGCAATACGTGGCAATCAGGAGCGAAATGCCGAAAGTTGCCAGAACGACGAGGCCTTGCCAGCCCAGAGCGGGGAGAGTCATATAAGAGTTTCTATTTCGTTAGAACGTCATGCTGAGCGCAGCCGAAGCATCTCGCTCGCATCGTTAAGTCGATTGGATTACTGCTGCACGCGAGATGCTTCGGCTGCGCTCAGCATGACGTTCTGTTTATTATCGTTCTACTACTTAATTATTCAAGCCACCCAACCGCAGCGGTGGGTTGCGCTCCAACTCGCGGGTAGTGCTTTCGGGCAAATCCTGAATTACCTGCGGGTTTACCACCGGCAATTCGTAGTGGTTTTGCGCGATAACCGAAGCGCGATTGATGTGTGCAGGACCATCCAATACCCAGTCCGAAGTTTCCTTTTTGTCGAAGCGGCAGGTGTTGCAAATCCACTCCTTCACTTCGCCGTACTCGTCCTTGCGGGCGGTTACGCGGAGTACGTCTTTGCCTTTGTACCAGAGGGTTACGTGACCGTTGCACTTGTCAGTTTCGCAGTCGCGGTGGGCATTCACGGGCTTCGTGAACCACACACGCTGCTTGAAGCGGAAGGTTTTGTCGGTGAGCGCGCCCACTGGGCACACGTCGATAACGTTGCCGCTGAACTCGTTGTCGATGATGTTTTCGATGTAGGTGCCAATTTCCGAGGCATCGCCGCGGCCCAGCACGCCGTGCACGCGCTCGGGGGTGAGCTGGTCGGCGGTGTACACGCAGCGGTAGCACAGGATGCAACGCGTCATGTGCAGCTGGATGAGCGGGCCGATATCGATTTTCTCGAAGGTGCGGCGCTCTTCCTCGTAGCGGGTGGTGCTCAGGCCGTGCTCGAAGGCGAAATCCTGCAAGCTGCACTCCCCGGCCTGGTCGCACACCGGGCAGTCGAGCGGGTGGTTGATGAGCAGCATCTCCACGATGCCCTTGCGCACGTCCATCACCTGCTGGTTGATGGTGTTTTCGACCACCATGCCATCCTGCACCGTCGTGATGCACGAGGCTACCAGCTTGGGCATGGGGCGCGGGTCTTTGGCCGAGCCGGCCGAAACCTTCACCAGGCAGGCTCGGCACTTGCCACCCGAGCCCTTCAGCGGGGTGTAATAGCACATGGCGGGCGGCACGATGCCGCCGCCAAGCTGGCGGGCCGCGTTCATGATGGTGGTTCCATCCGGAACCTCCACCTCAATGCCGTCGAACGTTATTTTAGCCATTAGATAGTTTTGTCATGCTGAGCTTGCGAAGCATCTTATCACGTTCGCAGTACTCGGGTAATAATTGGTTCTGATGAAGGCAGCCGTGATAAGTTGCTTCCTTCGTCAGCATGACAGAAGTTAAAATTAAGCCAGCACGGCCGCGCCGCGATATGCCGCGCCGGGAACCGTAGCTTCTTTGGGGCTGGTCACGTGCCACTCGAACTCGTGGCGGAAGTGTCGCACGGCAGCCGCTACCGGCCACGCGGCCGCTTCGCCCAGCGGGCAGATGGTGTTGCCTTCAATCTGCTTGGCCACACTCACCAGCAGGTCGATGTCGTGCATCGAGCCGTGGCCGTGTTCGAGGCGGTGCAGCACCTTTTCCATCCAGCCGGTACCCTCGCGGCAGGGCGAGCACTGCCCGCACGATTCGTGGTGGTAGAAGCGCGAGAAGTTCCAGGTGTTCTTCACGATGCACGTCGTTTCGTCCATCGCAATGAAGCCGCCCGAACCCAGCATGGTGCCCGTCACGAAGCCGCCGTCGCTCAACGACTCATAAGTCATCAGGCGGTTTTCGCCGGCTGCGGTTTTCAGGATGAGTTCCTTGGGCAGAATAGGAACCGATGAACCTCCAGCTACTACTGCTTTCAGGTCGCGGCCTTTCCAGATGCCACCGCAGTACTCATCGGAGTAAATGAATTCCTCCACTGGCAACCCCAGCTCGATTTCGTAAATGCCGGGCTTATTTAAGTGGCCGCAAGCGGAAATGAGTTTAGTGCCCGTGCTTTTTCCTACACCGATTTTGGCGTACTCATCGCCGCCCTCGTTCACGATAATCGGCACTGCCGCGATGGTTTCCACGTTGTTTACTACCGTGGGGCGGGCGTAGAGACCCTGCACGGCCGGGAATGGCGGCTTGTTGCGCGGGTTGCCGCGCTTGCCTTCCAGCGATTCCAACAGCGCGGTTTCCTCGCCGCAGATGTAGGCCCCGCCACCGGGATGCACGTGCAAATCGAGCGAGTAGCCCGAGCCGAGAATATTCTCGCCCAGGAAACCAGCCGCATAGGCTTCGGCAATAGCCTTTTCGAGAATGCGCAGCACGTACAACAACTCGCCGCGGATGTAGATGTAGCTGGTGCGCGCGCCCAGGGCGTAGCTGCCCGTAATCATGCCCTCGATGAGCAGGTGGGGCAGTTTCGTCATCAGCTGACGGTCCTTGAATGTGCCGGGCTCCGATTCGTCGGCGTTGCAGACGAGGTAGCGCGGCACGCCCTCCGGCTTGGCCAGAAAGCCCCATTTCATGCCAGCAGGAAAGCCCGCGCCACCGCGTCCGCGTAGGCCCGACTTCTTTACTTCTTCCGTTACCTCATCGGGCGTCATGGTTTTGAGCGCCTTCTCCACGGAGCGGTATCCGCCGTGCTTGCGGTATACGTCGAAGGTATTGATGCCCTCAACGTTGATATGTTCAGTTAATAGCTTGCGGCCCATAATGGTAAGCGTTGTGCTGATGGCCAGCTGTTAGTTGTTTTTCAGGGAGTTGGGCAGGTTGCTGTTTTCCTCCCACGACAGGATGGGACGATGAAGCTGGCCCCGCAAATCGTTAAGCATGGCATCCACTGCTTCCGGCGTGTCGAGCTGCTCGTAGTATTTCTCGCGCACCTGCACCACGGGGGCAAACCCACAGGCAGCCAGACACTCCACTTCTTTCAGCGTGAAATTACCGTCGGGCGAAGTGCCGCCCACTTTGGCGCCGGTGATGCGCTCCAGATTGGCCGTCATCTCGTCGGAGCCGCGCAGCATGCAAGGACCCGTGCGGCAAATTTCCAGCACGTGTTTGCCTACCGGCTTGAGGTTGAACATGGTGTAGAATGACGACACCTCGTACACCTCAATCGGCTTTATTTTCAGGGTTTCAGCCACCAGGTCCTGCACTTCGGGGCTCACCCAACCGCCGAACTCGGCTTGCGCAATGTGCAGAATCGGCAGCAGGGCCGACTTGCTCCGGTCGTCCGGATAGTGCGTGAGCAGGCGCTTGATTTCCGCCTGGGCGGCGGGAGAAAATTGCGGTTTGGTGGGCGCGGTGGTCGGCTCCATATTCAGTAACAAAAACTAAGCGTCCAGTTCGCCAGCGATGACGTTCATGGATGAAAGAATGACAATGGCGTCCGACAGCGTCGTGCCCACGGCCATTTCGGGGTAAGCCTGGTAATAAATGAAGCAGGGCCGGCGGAAGTGCAGGCGGTAGGGCGTGCGGCCACCGTCCGAAATCAGGTAGAAACCCAACTCGCCGTTGCCGCCTTCCACGGCGTGATATACCTCGCCAACGGGGGCATCAATCTCGCCCATCACGATTTTGAAGTGGTAAATCAGGGCCTCCATGTTCTTATACACTTCCGGCTTAGTGGGCAGGTAGTAGTGCGGCGCATCGGCGTGGTAGGGGCCTTCGGGCAGGTTGTCAACAGCTTGGTTAATGATGCGCAGGCTCTGCCAGATTTCCTCGTTGCGCACAATGAACCGGTCATAGGTGTCGCCATTGGTGCCCACCGGAATATCAAACTCGAAGTCTTCGTAGCTCGAATACGGGTTCATCACCCGCACGTCGTAGTCGACGCCGGCGGCCCGCAGGTTAGGACCGGTGAAGCCGTAGCTCAGGGCCTTTTCCGCCGAAATCGGGCCCACGTTTACCACGCGGTCCATGAAAATGCGGTTGCGGTTGAACATGCTTTCGAACTCCTTCATCACGACCGGGAAGCTTTTCAGCCAAGCGCGGAGCTTGTCGAGCGCAACCGGACTCAGGTCGCGCTCCATGCCGCCCACGCGGCCCATATTGGTGGTGAGGCGGGCACCGCACACCTCTTCGTAGATTTCGTAAATCTTCTCGCGCTCCTGAAACACGTAAAGGAAGCCCGTGAAGGCGCCGGTGTCCACGCCCAGAATCGAGTTGCAGATGAGGTGGTCGGCGATACGGGCCAATTCCATCATTATCACCCGGATGTATTGCGCGCGCTTCGGTACGGTCACGCCGAGCAGTTTCTCTACCGTCATGTGCCAGCCCAGGTTGTTAATGGGCGACGAACAGTAGTTCATCCGGTCGGTGAGGGTGGTAATCTGGTAGAACGGCTTGCGCTCGGCCAGCTTCTCAAACGCGCGGTGGATGTAGCCGATAGTGGGCACGCCGGATACAATGCGCTCGCCATCCATTTGCAGGATGTTCTGGAAAATGCCGTGCGTAGCGGGGTGCGTCGGGCCCAGGTTCAGCGTCGTCAGCTCTTGGCTGAAGTCGTTGAGAATGGGCATCAACTGGCCGGGGCGCTGGGCAGCGGCCTCTTCCTGAATCTTGTGGGTGCCTTCCAGCGTGTCGTTTACTGCCATGATGTAATAATCAAGGGCCTAGCGGCCAAAAAACAGGTCAGTTTTGTCTTCGCGGGTTCCGTCTTCTACCGGGTACTCGCGCCGCATTGGGAAGTAATCCATGTCCTCCACGTTGAGGATGCGGATGAGATTGGGATGGCCAGTGAAGACGACGCCGAAGAAATCGTAGGCCTCGCGCTCCATCCAGTTGGCGGCGTTGTACAAGTCGGTGAGGGTGGGCACTACCGGGTCGGCGATAGGGAAGAAGATTTTCAGGCGCAGCCGGATATTCTTCGTCATGCTGTGCAGGTGGTAAATCATGCCCAACTCCTGGCCCGGGTTCTCGGGATAGTTGATGCCGCACATCGTGGTCAGGAAGTGGAATTTCAATTCCTGGTCCTGTTGCAGGCCAGCGATGATTTCGTGAATTTTCTCTCGCGTGGTAGTTGCCGTGAGCAGGCCGTAGGGTTCGTGCACATCGGTGAAGGTGCCCTCGCCAAACAGGCGGGTAAGCAACGCCAGCACCTGCGCATTCTGGGCCTTTATCGGGTCTTCGGCAACGGGCGCTTCGGGCGCGGCAGCAGCATCTTGAGGAGTCATTCGGGGTTGTTGGTAGTTGTTGGTTGCCAGTTGTCAGTTGTTGATTTGTGTTTAATGCGCTAACAACTGGCAACTGGCAACCAACAACTAAATTACTTGATGTTGTAAGATGCCAGCAGGGCCTGGTATTCGGGCGCATTGCGGCGACGCATAGATTCGTTGCGGGCCAGGTCCTGCACGCGCATCAGCCCGTCGATTACCTGCTCGGGGCGGGGCGGGCAGCCGGGCACGTACACGTCGACCGGAATAATGCGGTCGATGCCTTGCAGTACCGAGTAGGAGTCGAAAATGCCGCCCGAGCAGGCGCAGGCGCCCATGGCCAGCACCCAGCGGGGCTCAGCCATCTGCTCGTACACCTGCTTCACGATGGGGGCCATTTTCTTGGCGATGGTGCCCATCACCATCAGCAAATCGGCCTGGCGGGGCGAGAAGCTGGGGCGCTCGGAGCCGAAGCGGGAAATATCGTAGTGCGAGCCCATGGTAGCCATGAACTCGATGCCGCAGCAGGACGTAGCGAAAGGCAAGGGCCAGAGCGAATTGGCGCGGGCCATGCCCACTACTTTCTCCAGCGAGGTAGCAAAGAAGCCAGCACCCTCAACGCCCTCGGGAGCATCAACGGTTTTTATTTCAGGAACTCGATTATCAGCCATGTCGAATCAGTAGTTAACGGTTAATGCTTAGTAGTTAATGATTGGTCAAGGATATAGTTAATCACTAACCGTTAACCACTAATCACTAAAAATTAGGCGGCTTTCGCCACCGGGGCGGGCCGGTTTTCTAACACCGGCGCGTTGGTGAAAGTTTGCCCGGCCGGCGCTTCATTCCAGCGCAGAATGCCCTTTTTAATAATGTAGAAGAAGCCAGCCAGCAGCAGTGCCATGAAGATTATCATCTCGATGAAGCCGTAGTAGCTGCCATCCTTATTCAACTCCCGGAAGTTCACGGCCCAGGGGTACATGAAGATGACCTCGACGTCGAACAGCACGAAGACAATGGCGGTGAGGAAGTATTTCACCGAAATGGGCGTGCGGGCGTTGCCGACGGACTCGATGCCGCACTCGAAGGAAGCGTCCTTCACAGTGCTGTGGCGCTTGGGCCCCACCAAGTGCGAAACAATCATGGCGAAGGCTACAAAAGCCAGGGCCAGACCGAACTGAATGACGATGGGAAGATAATCGGAGGGCTGATAATTGGCAGCCGGCAGGGCTAGGTACATAGAGGTCAATTATATAGCATACAGGCCTCACGGGCGCTGAAGGGCAAAGGTAGCGCCCACGGGGTTGGGGCGCAATGTTGAAACGGCAAGCGCCTTGGGGGGTGGTATTTTGGGCTGGTAATAGGGTGCTGCAAATGCAGCGGTAGGCGGAAGTATGGTGGGCATCAAAGCCGTTTCGGAATCAGTGGATGTAGGGGCGGGGTCGTACCCGGTAGGGCTTGCCCCCGACCGGACGTTGACGCCCATTGACCGATTCCGTTCAACGACGGGCGGGGACAAGCCCTACCGGGTACGACCCCGCCCCTACATCGGTCCGCCTGTACACTGGCCACGAAACCGCTCAAATGACTTTTATGTCGATGGAATACGCTTTCTTTAGGGCAAGCTGAGTATTACCCTTTTCTCCTGATGCCTGATTCTGCTGATTCTTTGGGTAGCCTCGCGGCGACCAATGCTGCCTTGGTAGAACGAGAGCAGCAGCTGTCGGTGCTTTTTGATGCCATTGCCGATGTCACGTTCGTGTTGGACGTGGAGGATGAGGACCAATATCGGTTCATCTTTGCTAACAAGGCATTCGAGAAAATTGCCGGTTTACCGGTTGAGCAGGTGATAGGCCGCTATGTGCAGGACATCATTCCGGAACCCTCGCTGAGCCTGGTACTTACCAAACACCGCGAAGCCATTGCCCGCATGGAGCGCGTGGTTTGGGAAGAAACGTTGGATTATCCCACGGGCCAGGTGGTGGGCAAAGTAAGCATGACCCCGGTGGCCGATGAGCACGGACGCTGCTGCCAGCTGATAGGCGTGGTGTACGACCTGACCAAGGAAAAACAGGTTGAAAAGGCCTTACGCGTCAGCAACGAGCGGTTTGCTTATGCCCTGAAAGCAACCAGCGATGCCATTTACGACTGGAACGTGGCCGACGATACGCTGTATTGGGGCGAAGGATTTGAGGAATTGTTCGGGTATAAGCTGGCGCAAAACTCGGCTCCTTTTGGCGGATGGTCCGATTGCGTGCACCCGGACGACAGCACCCGGGTGGTAGATGGTATCCGGCGGGTGGCTTTGGAAACAACCGATTTATTCTGGCAGGAGGAGTACCGGTTTCGGCGGGCTGATAACAGCTGGGCCGAGGTATTTGACCGGGGTTACCTGCTGCGCGATGCAAACGGCCAAGCGGTGCGCATGATTGGGGCCATGCAGGACATTACGCCGCGCAAGCAGGCGGAACGACAGCAGCAACTGCTGGCCGAGAAATTAATTGGCCAGAACGCCGATTTACAGCAGTTCACCTACATCGTTTCGCACAACCTTCGGGCTCCGCTGGCCAATGCGTTGGGCTTTAGCGACCTGCTGGCGCGGGTTGATAAGCAGTCGGCCGTATTCGATACGTCGTTGCAAAACCTGCGCACCAGCCTTCAGCTGCTTGACGAAGTGCTGGCGGATGTGAACGATATTTTATCGGTGCGCGACGAGCAGGCTGGCTACCGGCCCGAACCGGTGCCGCTGGCCGCCGTGTGCCAGCAGGCGCTGCTGGGCTTGCAGGAAGCGCTGCAAGCGGCGGGTGGCCAATTGCACCTGCATATTCCGGCTGAGCTGCGGGTAGCGGGCAGCCGGGCCTATTTCCACAGCATCTTTCATAACCTGATTTCCAATGCCATCAAGTACCGGGCCGATGCCCGGCCCCTGCGCATTGACATTACCGCCAACACGATGCCGGCTGCCGGGCTTACCGTTACCGTGCGCGACAATGGCGCCGGATTCGACCGACAGCAGGCGGGCAACAACGTGTTTCAACTCTACCGGCGCTTTCATGCGGGGCAGGCGGGGCGGGGCATCGGCCTGTATTTGGTGCGGGCCCATGTAGAAGCCATGGGCGGGCAGATTGAGGTGGCCAGCCGCCTGGATGAAGGAACTGAATTCACCCTCTATTTTCGGCCCCATGCTGATGAAAACCTACCTCATTGATGACGACAGCCTTGCCGTATACCTTACCGAGCAGTTATTGCGGGCCGAAGGGTTTTCCAATTGCATCTGCACGTTTCGGTCGGCTCAGGAGGCGTTAGACAAGTTGTTAGGTAAAAAGCAGCGGGTGCCCCAGATTGTGTTTCTGGACCTGAATATGCCGCTGATGAATGGATGGCAATTCCTGGATGCCCTGACCCCCTACGAGGAAGCGTTGCGGGGTAATTGTCACATCTACATCCTCACTTCTTCGTTGGCCCTTAAGGATTTGGAAAAATCCAAGCAGTACGAGCTGGTGGCCGGCCTGATTCATAAGCCGCTGGATGGCGAAGAAATTCGGGCCATACAGTCACGCTTTGGTGGTATGCCGGCCGGTGATGAGCCTTGTGACTGCTGATTAGCTATTGAGGCCTGTAAGCAAAACGAAACGGCCCGCATCGAGTGATGCGGGCCGTTTCGTTTTGCTTACAGGCCTTTGTCGCGGTTCAAATCCTCGGCGGGTTCCGAGCCCAGGAAGGGGTAGCGGTAGTCGGTGACGGGCACGAAGGTTTCCTTGATGGTGCGGGGCGATACCCAGCGCAGCAGGTTGAGGATGGAGCCGGCTTTGTCGTTGGTGCCGGAAGCGCGGGCGCCGCCGAAAGGCTGCTGGCCGACTACAGCGCCCGTGGGCTTGTCGTTGATGTAGAAGTTGCCAGCGGCGTGCACCAGCTTCTTCGAGGCCAGGTCGATGGCGTACCGGTCTTGCGCAAAGATGGCGCCGGTGAGGGCGTAGGGCGAGGTGTTGTCCACCAGCTCCAGGGTTTCCTCGAACTTGTCGGCGTCGTAGACGTGCACCGTTACCACGGGGCCGAACAGCTCCTCGCACATCGTGATGTACTTGGGGTCTTTGGCGAGGATGACGGTGGGCTCGACGAAGTAGCCTTTTGACTTATCGTAGTTGCCGCCGGCGATGATTTCGGCGTTCGGGTCGGCTTTGGCGCCGTCGATGTACTTGGCCAGTTTATCGAAAGAAGTTTCGCTGATGACAGCGTTGATGAAGTTGCCGAAGTCTTCGACGTCGCCCATCTTGAAGGAGGCGAGGTCTTCCTTCACGTAGCCGAGGATTTCATCGGCCAGGTTGCTGGGCAGGTACACGCGGGAGGCCGCGGAGCATTTCTGGCCCTGGTACTCGAACGCACCGCGTGAGATGCCCACGGCCACTGCTTTGGCGTGCGCCGAAGGGTGGGCGAGGATAAAGTCTTTGCCGCCGGTTTCGCCCACGATGCGCGGGTAGGACTTGTAGTGTTTGATGTTCTGGCCGATTTCCTGCCAGATGTGCTGGAACACGCCGGTGGAGCCGGTGAAGTGAATGCCGGCGAAGTCACGGTGCTTGAACACGACGTCGCCCACCACGGGACCGTCGGCGTAAATCAGGTTGATGACGCCGGCGGGTACGCCAGCTTCCTCAAACAGCTCCATCAGCACCTGGGCCGAGTAGACTTGCACGTCGGCGGGTTTCCACACCACCACGTTGCCCATCATGGCCACCGAGGCGGGCAGGTTGGCGGCGATGGAGGTGAAGTTGAAGGGCGTGAGGGCGAACACGAAACCTTCGAGGGGGCGCTGCTCCAGGCGGTTCCACATGCCGGGCAGGCTTTCGGGCTGCTGCTCGTAGACCTGACGCATGTAGTGCACGTTGAAGCGGAAGAAGTCGATGAGCTCGCAGGCGGCGTCGATTTCGGCCTGGAAAGCGTTTTTGCTCTGGCCCAGCATGGTGGCCGCGTTGATGCGGGCCCGGTAGGGACCGGCCAGCAGGTCAGCGGCTTTCAGGAAGATGGCGGCGCGGTGCTCCCAGGGCATGTCGGCCCAGGCGGTGCGGGCGGCCAGGGCTGCCTCGATGGCTTGGTTAACGTGGCTGGCATCGCCGTAGTGGAAGTGGCCGAGGGTCCGCTGGTGGTCGTGCGGCGGGCTGATGCGCTTGAGGTTGCCGGTGCGCACGTGCTGACCGCCAATGTGCATCGGAATATCCTGCTCTTGCCCGCGCAGACGTTTCAGCTCCTGCTGCAGCTCCTGCTTCTCTTTCGAGCCGGGCGCGTAGCCTTTGACGGGTTCGTTGATGGGGATGGGGACGTTGAAAAAGCCGTTGGCCATGGGATTCAGGTTGGTTTAAAGAAGCGTTTGGGGTGGGATGGGGCAAAGGTAGTTGAGACGTTATTACGACTTCCGCTGCAGCTTATGCACCTGTCGAGTCGGGCTGGTTCTATTTCTACAGCTTTATTAAGACTTTTGCGTCAGACTTAAAAATCATATGAATCGTCGTAAACGCCTTTGTTCTGCTTTTGTGGACCATTTCACAATTGCGCTGGTTGGCGTTCCTGTAGCTATGCTTATCGATAAGCTGATTAAGCAGGAGTCGATTGGAATAGGTGTTTTGTGCATTATTTATGCAAACAAGGACTTTTTGCAAGGCCGAAGCATAGCAAAAAGAATATTGGGGTTTGTAGTAGTAAACCGCCGCACCAAGTCAGCCGCAAGCCCTTTACGTTGCTTTATTAGGAACATCACCATTCTCATTTGGCCCATTGAGGTGATTATGCTGCTGATAAACCCTGCCAGAAGATTAGGCGATTATTTGGCAGGAACTGAATGCGTGGACTGCTCCAACCAAGCTAGTAGCAATGATTTAGTAGGCTAAGAGGGCATTAGCAAGCCATATTGTATGTGGCGCAATGGTGTTTTGTGTCAGGCGAATACGGTTTTAGAGGAGGCGAATGCCGTTTTGACGATTCTCAATGCTGTTTTGGCGAGTAGCAATGCCGTTTAGGGGACGGACAATGGTGTTTTTGAAGCGACAAATGCTGTTTTGGTGGGTAGCAATGTCGTTTTGGCCTGCTCGAATGCCGTTTTGGAAGAGCGGAATCGTGTTTTGCCTTGCTCGAATGGTGTTTTGGGTCTGCGCAATGCCGTTTCGGAATTGACAATGCCGTTTTGCCTTGCGCAATGCCGTTTCGGAAGCGACAATGCCGTTTTGCCTTGCGCAATGCCGTTTCAGCAGTGGCTACAGCCGCCTCAGCAGCTCCCGTACCTGGTGGGTGAGGTCGTCGCGGGAGCCGGTATTGTGCAGTGTGAAGTCGAAATGCGGGTAGTCATCCATCGCAATTTCGCTGGGGTGGTTGTCGTCGCGGGTGCCGTCGCCGCGCTGTTGGAGCGGGTCGCCTTCCACGCGCAGCATGAGGCCGCCGCGGGCCCGGATGGGGTCGGCTTCGTTGGCAAAACGCACGTCGGGCACCAGCACAAAGGCATCGGGCGGCAGGCCAGCGAAGAAAGCATCAACCCAGACCAAGGGCTCCCACTCGCGCAGGGCGCTGCCCACCTGCTGCAGCATTTCGCCCCGCGTGCGGCGGAAAGTGGGCACCAGCTCGGCCTTGCCTTTCTGGGAGTAGTAGGGCGCCACGTTTTCGCCCGTGAGGGCGGCGCAGACCGATTTGATGGAGTCGCCGAAGGAGCGAATCTGCCAGATGCGTTCGGGTTGCAGCTGTTGCAGGATGCGGGCCACGGTGTCTTTGCCGCTGCCCCGGCGGCCCGAGATGCCAATGAGGTGTACCATGGGATTTGGGTTTTAGAACGTCATGCCGAGCGCAGCCGAGGCATCTCGCGTGCCGCCACTACCTTAATCGGTGAACGATTGGATTGCTCTTGCACGCGAGATGCCTCGGCTGCGCTCGGCATGACGTTCTGTTATTGCTCTGATGGCCTACAAAAACTCCTTCAGCTCGCTCAGGCAGCTGATTTCGTGAGTAATCTGGTTGAAGTGCCGGCGCTTGTCGGGGTTGAAATACACCTGGTCGATGCCTGCATTATAAGCGCCTAGCACGTCGCATTCGAGGTTGTCGCCAATCATCAGGCTTTCGGCGGCGGTAGCGCCGGTACGCTCCAGCGCGTGCTGGAACATGCGCGGGTCGGGCTTGAGGTGGCCGCTGTGCTCGGAGGTAATAACTTCCTCAAAGTAATGCGCCAGGTTCGACGAGGCCAGCTTAATGCCTTGAATGTCGTTGAAGCCGTTGGTGATGAGGTGCAGGCGGTACTTGGGTTTCAGGTAGTCGAGCACCTCGTGGGTGTAGGGAAATACGGCTGCTTTCTGGGGCAAAATGTCGGTGAACTCAGCAGAGATGGTAGCTGGAATAGCGTTTTCCGGTACGCCCAGCCGCGTCAGTGTTCGCACAAAGCGCACCTCGCGCAGCTGGTTCTGGGTGATTTTATTGCTTTGATATAGCCGCCACAGGGCGTGGTTGATGTCGCTGTACACCCCGATGAATTCTTCTGCCGAAAAGGTGCCATAACTCGCAAAATTGTGCCGCTCGTACAGCGTGTGCAGCGTTTCGTTGGCGTTTTTTTCAAAATCCCACAGCGTGTGGTCGAGGTCGAAGAAGAGGTGGCGGTATTTCATTAATAATGATGAATGGTTAACGATTAGTGGTTAATAAGTAAAAAGGCCATGAACGTGAGGCGCTTATTGATGCCAGCAATTAACCGTTAATCACTAACAACTAACCATTACAATGAGCCAGCCAAGGCCATGCTCAGCACCCCGGCCAGCATAATGCCCTTGCAGAACGTGCTCAGATGGCGGAAGTGCCGCCGCCGGTCGGCCCGGATAAGCAGACGCGCCAACTGGGCCATGGGCAGCAGCACCAGCAACGTCAGCCACAGGCCCAGCGGCCAGTGCCCGCCCACAAAGAGCCGGCCCGTAGCGCCGAGCGTGAGCAGCGCCAAACTCGCCAGGAAAAAACCCGTCACCCACTTGGTCCGGGCCACGCCCCACACCAGCGGCAGGGTGCGGCAGCCGTGCTGGGCATCGCCGCGCATGTCTTCCACATCCTTCACAATCTCGCGCACCATGGTAAGCAGGAAGGCGGCCAGCGCGTAGGGCCATACCACGCTGTGGCTGTCGTTGCGCTCCAGCTGCAGCTGCAGCTCGGGCAGCAGCACCAGCGCCGCCGTGAGGGTGGCAATGCTGAGGTTGCCCACCAGCGCCACCCGCTTGAAGCGCGCCGAATAGCCCCACAGCAGCAGGGCCGTGCCCAGCGTAACCAAGCCCAGCACCGGGTGCAGCCAGCCCGCCAGCAGCACGCCCAGGCCACTCAGCACCATGTGGGCCAGCATGGCCATGCGCCGGTTTACCACGCGGCCAATCACCAGCCGGTCGGGCCGGTTGATGGCATCAATTTTCACGTCGTAGTAGTCGTTGATGATGTAGCCGGCCGCCGCTACCAGCAGCGCCGCCCACACCAGCAGCCCAAAGCGCGCAGCCAGCAACGAGTCGCGTAGCGGCAGCCTGGGCAGCAGCAGGCCGGCCCGCACCAGGGCCAGACACAGCAGCATAATCAGCAGGTTGGGCCAGCGCACCAGCGCGGGTAGCGCCGTGCGCAGCCGCTCGGGTGGGGGCGGCAGGGGGAGCGTAGGCGCAGGCGGCTTGGGGGGCAGCGGGTTCATCGGCAGAAGCGCGGGGCGGGCGAAGCGCAAAGGTCGGCTAAAGTGGCGGGCCATTTGTGCGGTGGGCAGTACACTAGGCACAAAAAAGCCCCTCCGTTGCGGGAGAGGCTTCTGCGATGGGGCGAGGTGCTGCCATCAGGGAGTTTTCAAGCTCAGATTTTGCGAACGTTAACGGCATTGATGCCTTTGCGGCCTTCCTGCGTTTCGAATTCTACCCGGTCGTCTTGCTGCACGGTAGCACCGTTGAGGCCGGTTACGTGGACAAAGAAGTCCTGTTTGGTTTCGTCGTCGGTTACGAAGCCATAGCCCTTGGCTTCGTTAAAGAATTTGATGGTGCCGGTTTTCATGCAAAAAACAAAATTGGAAAGTGGAAAAGGCCCGGGTAAAGGCCGCCGGAATGCCTGAAATGGCATTCAGCATGTCCACTTCAGGGCCGCTTACGCGGGAAAGCAGCATGAGGTTGGGGCTCGGCGCACACAAGCTCGCCGATTATTGGTTATCGCGCCACTCGTACACCCACTTGGCCTGAATTTGCTCCAGGTGGCCTTCGGTGGCCTGTTCGCGGGTGCCGTTGAAGTTGTCCAGGCTCAGGACCCAGTCAATGAGGTCGGTGAAACGGATGCGGTAAATTTTGGCCTCGTTGAAGTCGGTGCCGAACTTCTCGTAGAGCGCCATGGCAATATCCTCGTGGTCGGCCCAATGCATGGGCGGCTCGAAATGGGCCATCAGTTGAAATGTGAAAATGTGGATTGATGTGAAAATGTGAAGATGACAAATGTGAAAAGATAATGCGCTGCCTAGAGCCATTTACATATTTTCACATCAGGCATATTCCCACATTTTAAAAAATTAATGCCCCAGAAAATGCTGGGGCGGAACAGTAACCACCAACTGCATGTCGCGCTCGACCACGCACTGGCAGGCCAGACGCGAGTTGATGCGCGGATTCTCGGCCCGGTCGATGAAGTCTTCTTCCTTGTCGGAAATCTCGGGCAGGTCGTCGCCGCCGGCGTTGATGTAGACGTGGCAGGTGCTGCACCCACATACGCCGCCACAATTGTGCTGCAGCTGGATGCCGTTGTTCAGCGCCACGTCGAGCACCGACTCGCCGGACACCGCCACGTGGGTTTGGGCCGGCTGGCCGTCGTTGAACTGGAAGGTGATGGTGGTAGCGGAATCAGACAAAACAGGAATCACTAAAGACGAATAATACGCGGCATTTGCTGCCGCAAAGGTACTTCCCCCGGCCCGGGCATCAAAGCTGGGCTTGGATGCTGGTCGTGAGCTGTGCATAGAGCGCCTGCCAGGCCGGGTGGGCCGCCAGCGCCGTGTGGTGGGCCGCCAAGGTGGGCGCGTCGTGGCGCACCGCCGGCCCGGTTTGCACGTCGAAGGGGGAATTGGCCAAAGCTTTGTTCACGGTTTCGCGTACCAAGGGGGCCAGTAGTTCGGCGGGCAACTCGGCCTCGGCTAGCAGGGCGTCGGCAATGCCCAACAAGTGGTTGGTGAAATTGTTGGCGAATACAGCGGCGACGTGCAGTTTCAGGCGGGGACCCGAAGCCAGCCGGCGCACCTGCTGGCTGAGGCTGTGGGCCAGCGCCAGCAAGGTGCGTTCGGCTTCGGCATCGGCCGCCTCAATGCACAGCGGCACGGCAGGCCACTCGATGGCCCGGCCCGGGCTGAAGGTTTGCAGCGGGTAGAATACCCCCCCGCGCACGCTCGGCTGCGCGGCGAAAACCGACAGCGGCAGGGCGCCCGCCAAATGCGCTACCAGCGCGCCAGTGGGCCAGGCAGTACCGGCAAGTAGCGGGAGCACGGCGGCATCGGGCACGGCCAGCAGGTAGACGTCGGCGGGCGGCAGGGGGGCAGCCAGCGTTGGCAGCGCTTGCGCACCGGGTAGTTGGCTGGCCAATGCTTGAGCGGCCATTGCCGTGCGGCCCCAGACAAAGACGACCTGGTGCCCCGCTGCCGCCAGGGCTGGACCTAGCTGGCTGGCAACCCGCCCCGTACCAAGCAGCGCAATGCGCAGGCCAACAACTAAGCTCATAGGACTATGCAAAGGAAATCAAGTAGTTGTCCGCGCTGTGTTGGCCTGGTGTCCGATTACTGCCAAAAGTTTAGCAACTTGTAGGGGCAAAGCTACCTTCCGGCTCGCTGCTCGCGCCAATGGACTGCCGAAGCTGGTGGCTCGCCATCATCACTTTTCCCCCTCCATACAATATTCACCCACTCTTACTCCTCCTTTTATGAAATACGAGTATTCGCGGCCCGGGCTGGTTTCGGGCTTTCGGCGCCTAGCGCTGGCGGCCGTGCTAGCCGGCACGGCCACCGCCGCTCAGGCCCAGTTTTTCACGGCAGCTAACGTTGTGAACAAGGCTGGTACCTACACCGACCTGGGCACAACGGGCACGGTTATCACCACCCCCAACTTCGACGATGCCAACTCGGCTGTGCAGACGCTGCCGTTCACGCTCACGTTCAACGGCACGGCCTTTACCGAATATGTGCTGAACACCAACGGCTACATTAAGCTGGGCAACGTAGCCCCGACGGGCCAGTTCTTTTCGACCTATGCCCAACAGGCCTATACCGGTGGCCCGCTGAATTCGTCCTCGCAAACCAACCTGATTCTGCCCTTCAATACCGACCTCGAGGGGGGAGCCAACACACCCGAGTACCGCATGGCCACCACGGGTACGGCACCCAACCGGGTGGTGACGATTCAGTGGAAGAACGTGAGCGACAAAACCCGCGCCGCCGCCGCTGCCGGGGGAACTATTGACAAGCAGTTTGCCAATTTCAGCTTCCAGGTGAAGCTGTATGAGTCGAACAGCGGCATCGACTTCGTGTACGATACAGCTGTGCCGTCTGCCAACCCCACCAATGCCAGCTTTATTACGATTGCGGTGAAAGGCAACAGCAGTGCCGTCGGACAGGTAGTTACTGCGGTGAAGCCTTCGAACAACCCGTGGGCTACCACCACCTTTCAGGATAAAACATATGCCGCTACTGGCAATGCGCACAACATTCGCAACTCGCCCACAATAGCTGGTGGCGACCCGCTGCCCGACCCGGGCCGCACTTACAGCTTTGCGGTACCAACACCCGTGGATGCGGCCGCCCAGGTTATTTATGGTTACAGCCAGTTGGCGGTGCCGGCCGGCCAGCCGGTAACTATTCAGGGCGTGGTGCGCAATGCTGGCACGGCCGCACTGAGCAACATCTCGGCCACGTTGAGCGTGAGCGGGGCCAACACCTACACTGCACCAGCGGCCACGGTGGCTTCGCTGGCTCCCGGTGCTACGGCGGTGGTAACCTTTACGGCGGTGCCCGTGCCCAACGCAGGCAACAACACGGTGACGTTCAGCGTGAGCGTAGCCGGCGACCTGAACAGTTCCAACAACAGCACTTCGATGGTGATGGTAACGAATCCCACCACGCTGTCGATAACGACGCCGGGCAACGTAAGCTCGGGGTTTGTGCTTCCGCAAGTTGATGATTCTTACTATGGCGCGAAATACACGCTGGTCTCCGCGGCTACCATAACGGCTGTGCGCACCATTATCAGCAGCGCCGGCGATAACCCGGGCAGTTCCAAAGTCACCGAAGGTGAAACAGTGTATGGCGTAGTGATAAACGCCTCCACCGGGGCATTGCTGGGTCGGTCGGCCGATTACACGGTACAAGCCGCCGATATTGGCGTAGTGCACACGTTCAACCTGACGACCCCGGTGGCTTTGCCGGCCGGCGACTTCATTGTGGGCATGGTGGGCCTGGCTTCGACCGGCGACCCCTATTTCCCCTACTTTACGCAAACGGAGACTCCCTCCCGGCCCAGCTACGCTGGTACGTTGAACGCAGCTCCTACTGCCCTCAACCTATCTGCCGCCAACGGTACCATTGGCCTACGGACGGCGTTTGATGCTGTGCTACAAGCGGTTTCAAACTGCCCGGCTCCTACCAGCATCACGGTAAGCGGCACCTCAACTACGGCATCGGTGGCCTTTACCGGTGCTGCCGCGGGCACCGGCTACCAGATTGTGTACGGCGCTACGGGCTTCAACCCGGCTTCGGCGGGCACCACCACGGCTACCTTCACGGCCGGCCCCGGCTCGGTAACGGGCCTCACGGCCTCCACCTGCTACGACTTCTACGTGCGCACCGTGTGCGGCACCTCGGGCCAGAGCACGCTGGCGGGCCCCATCAATTTCTGCACGCCGTGCGTGGCGCCTACCGTCAGCACCTTCCCCTATGCGCAGAACTTCGACGCGGTGGGCACCGGCCAGTCGCTGCCCTGCGGCATCACGGTAACGGACAGCAACAACGACGGCTTCACCTGGCGTGCCCGCGGCACCGTGGATGCCAGCCTCGCCACCGGCAACATTTCGCGCTCGGCTCCCAACGCTATGGTGTACTCCTACAACAACGTAGGCCCGACCCCGACCGTGGGCGCCGACGACTGGTTTTACACCCCGGCCCTGACGCTGAGCAACACCCAGCGCTACCGCGTATCGTTCTACTACCGCACCGCCGGCCAGGGCCTGAGTGAGCGCCTCGAAGTGAAGTATGGTGCTGCTGCCACCCCGGCCGGCCAGACCACCACGCTCTATACCAATAACAACATCACGGCCAACACTTACCAGCTGGCTAACAACACGAGCACGCCCGCCGTGGCCGACATCACCGCGGCCAATGGTACGGTCTACGTAGGCTTCCATGCAATTAGCCTGGCCAACCAGGGTTTCCTGGCAATCGACGACCTCACCATTGGTGCCAGCCCCCTGGCTACTTCCGAGGCCCTGAAGCGTGCCGTGAGCGTGTTCCCGAACCCTTCTAACTCGGGCCAGTTCAATCTGGAAATCCACGGTGCTAACGCTGCTCAGCTGACTGTGGAAGTAACTAACCTGCTCGGCCAGCGTGTGTACACGGGCACGGCCAAAGACAACCTCCGCACCGTGGTCGACCTGTCGGCCCTCACCTCGGGCATATACAGCCTGAAAGTCCGCAACGGCCAGGAGTTCACCATGCAGCAGATTTCGATTGTGAAGTAAGCTTCGGCTTGGCTTCGTTTTCGGTAAAAGGGCCGTCCAACTGGGCGGCCCTTTTTGTTAAGTGCAGCTGGCCGTTCAATTGGCACTGCTAAGAATGCGTTCTGCTGTACTACCGATTCGTTTCCCGACGCTGGAGTAGAGACTCTATGGTTGGTATTTAGATGTCAGATGCGGTCATCGTTAACCCGCGTACTGCAATCTAAAAAGGTAGTTGGTGACCTTGCTGAGGAAACATCCAATAAAGAAAAAGCCGCTCCTGATTCCGGGAGCGGCTTTTTCTTTATTGGTGCAACGTTCTAACCGGCCGGCTGGGGCCGCACGGCGCGGCCGGTGGGCCCGGCTGCAACTTCCGTTTCGGCCACAGCCTCGGACGCAGCATCGTTGCTGAGCACGCCTTTGCCGCCGCGCTGGCGCACGCTCAGGCCAAAGCCGATGGCCATGAGCAGCGTGCCACTCCAGAGCAGGTTGATGAACGGCTTTTCCATGGCCTTCAGAATGACGTAGTCTTTCTGGGTCGTGCTCACGCGGAAGGTGAACTTGCCGGCGGCAGGGTCGACGGCATCGAAGCTGATGCGCACGCCGAGGTCTTCGGCCTCGTCGGGCAGGCTGCCTACCATACGGTTGCGTACCACAAACACGGGATGCACGTGGTACTGACGCTTTTCGCCGTACACAATCATGTCGGCCTGCAGGGCAAGGTCGCCTTTTTGCAGGTTGAGGCCGGCAGTTTCGTGCGCAGCTTCCACGGCCCGGAACACGGCGAAGTAGTCGTTCAGGAAAATAGTGTCACCGACACTTAGCACCGACTTTTTAGACTCGCTCCAGGGCTTTTCCTTGCGCGGGTCGAGCACCGAGTTGATGTGCGTGTAGATATCATGGCCCCAGAATTTCTTGATGGCTGGCGAAGCCAGCAGGCCGCCGCCGCCCATTTCGTCGTTTATCTGGGCGCGGGGATAAAGCACGAACTGTTCGCCCGATTTCTCATTCTTGTAGTTGATGCGGTAGTAGGTGTTTTCGGGTAGGATTTCGACCGTGTCGCCGGTGGCGTAGTAGGTCTTACCTTCCACGGCAATGGGCGCGCGGGCAACGGCCTTGTACTCGTCGTCGGTGCGGAACAAGAACTGCTTATCCACGTAGCCGGGCACGCCAGGTACCTCAAAATATTGGCCGGTGTAGGTGAGCTGGTAGCCGTGCATGGGCGCGGTTTCGTTGCGCCACAGCAGCACGTTGTCGCGGTTCAGGTCCTCGCTGAATTCGCGCGAATACAAGAGGCCCGACACGTTCCGCGAGATGATGTTGGAATAGCCGGCCGAAGCCAGAATGCCCAGCAGCATCAGCGCAATGCCCAGATGGGCCACCGCGCCGCCCGAGAGGCGTACGCCGCGCCGTAGCAGCGTGAAAATCATCCCGAAGTTGGCCAGCACGCCAAAAAGGCCCGCCAGCGTGAGCACTACATAGGCCGGCGAAATTGTGAGGCCGTTGTAGCGCACCAGCAATACCACCAGCGCCGTGCCCAGCAGGGCGAGCAGCGTGGGCGCGCTGAGCGAGTTGATGAGCGTTTCCTTGTTGTTGCGCTGCCACCACATCACCTGCGCAATGCCGGAAAGCAGAGCCACAAACACGCCCATCCAGAGCTGCATTTTGGAGTAGTGAGCAATCTGGTCGGCGGGCAGGGCCACGTTGGTTTTGATGCCAATAAGCCCCATAAAGGAATTGTAGACCGGAATACTGGTTGTGAATAGCACCTGGAACGCGCCCAAGCACAGCACCGTGGCCCCCACAAATACCCACAGCTCGGGGTTGTAGGCGTTCAGTTCCTTGGCCGAAATCGGAATCTCCTTCCAACGCGAAATCAGCAGGGCCACGGCCAGTACCGTGAAGAAGGCCATGTAGATGAACAACTGGCCCGACAGGCCCAGGTCCGTGAACGAGTGCACCGAGGCGTTGCCCAGCACACCGCTACGGGTAAGGAAGGTTGCGTAGAGAATGAGCACGAACGTGGCCACTACCAGCGCAAAGGCGGTGCGCAGACCAGTACGACGCTTCTGCCACAGCACCAGGCCGTGCAGCGAGGCCACCAGCACCAGCCACGGAATGTAAACGGCGTTTTCGACCGGGTCCCAGTTCCAGTAGCCACCGAAGTTTAGCGTTTCATAGGCCCAATAGGCGCCCATTACCACGCCCACTCCCAGCACCCCGCCGCCAATGAGCGTCCAGGGCAAGGCCGGTTTTACCCAGGCCGTGAGCTCGCGCTTCCAGAGCGCCGCGATTGCAAAGGCAAAGGGCACGAGCGTGAGCGCAAAACCCAGAAACAGCGTGGGTGGGTGAATAACCATCCAGTAGTTCTGGAGCAGGGCGTTGAGACCGGTGCCGTCCTTGGGCACGAAGTTGGGGTTCATCTTCCACACCGGCAGGTCGGTGAGGAACTCCCGCAGGAGGATAAATGGGGACGACCCTAAGCGTACGCCGCCCACAACCACTCCGATAATCATGCTCACCAGAAACACCTGCACGCCGCTGAATACGGCCATCACGGGCGCTTCCCACTGCTTGTTGAAGCGCATGATGCAGAAGCCAATGACCACGTGCCAGAAAATCCAGAGCAGGAACGAGCCCTCCTGGCCTTCCCAGAAACAGGAAATCATGTACTGCACCGGCAGATGGTTCGAGCTGTGGCTCCAGGCGTAGTAATACTCGTAGCGGTGTGCGTGAATAATGTTGAACAGGCACACAATCACAGAGAGGATGGCTGCGCCGTGCACGAAAAATGCGCCGCGCGCTAGCCGCAGCCAGCTCGAGTCTTCCTGGCCCAGCGCCCGGCCCCGCGAGGCCTGAAAATAGCTATAGGCCGCCACCAGCGCCGCCGCAAAAGCCACGATGACGCTGAAGTGACCAATTTGTCCTACTAATAAGTTCATAAGCAACAAGTAAAATCAGGCGAGAACCGCGGGCGCGCCGGGGCGCACCACTTCGTAGCGGTAAAGAATTCTCGGATGAAACGACTCGGGCAGCAACGCCCAGTCGTGTGCATCCACAAAAATCGGGAGCTTGCTATCCGTCAGCGCTTCGCGGAAGTTGCTGAGCAGGCCAGCCGGCAGGGCCGTGAGGTCGGAGGTACGCAGCACCAAATCGAGGTCGCTGCCTTCGTGGTGGTTGCCATTCACGCGGCTGCCGTAGGCCCACACGGCCACCTCGGCGGGCAGGTGCCGGGCGAGGAGGTCGTGCACTAATGCTAGGTCTTTAGGGCGTAGGTGCAGCATGGCTCAGGTTTGTTGGCGCAGGGTGATGAGTGCCGCGTGGGTGTCGCTGATGAAGACAGGGAGGGCACTCACGATTTTCTCGGCGAACTGCTTCCCATATTCGTGAGCCGAGGTGTTGCGATTGTCGCGGTGTAGGAGCCAACGGTCTACTTCATCGAGGCTGAGCAGACCGTGCTGTGCCGCTAGCCGCAAAATTTGTTTGAATGGCAGGGTATTCAGTTCGCGGGTTGAGGTTACGTATTCTCGCAACACCTTGCGTAACAGTTTTATCACAATTTCCAGTATCAATTCAAATTCCTTCACGCAGGCCGCTCGAAACAGGTCGTGGTCATCGTCTGTCGGGCTGGTCACGACCAGCCGGGCATGCGCGCGCTCCAACGTAGCCAGGCAGCGTTCCAGAGCGGTAAGGTCGAGCGTGTCCATGAAACAGGATGCAGAGAATAACAGTAGAAAAAGACAGGTGTTAACCGAAGCGGAGGGCAAATTTACGGCCGCGCCGCCGGAGCCGGGATATTCAATAACAAGCGGTCGACGAAAAAGTCGCCGCGCGGCGGATGACAAGTGATTTCAACGGCAATTTTTTCTAATCCCGCCTCCTGCCACTTGCGCACGGGCAGCTCGCGCTGGCGTGGCTCGCCGGGTTGGTTGATGAGTTGGCGGGCAAGTAATATCCGCCCATTGGCCGGGTCTGTCACCACCACCGAAAGGCGCGCCTTGGCTGGATACTTCCGTAGGGGCAGTTCTACCACGTTACGGTTGGGCACAGTGCCAGGCAAAGGCATGGTGGCTGCCGTGCCATAGGCATACCACCACTGCCGCAGGCGGGTAGCAGACGGGCCCGGTTCGGCCCGTTCCGTCACTATCTGATAATCGTAGATGCCCGGGCCAGGCAGGGTATCAGTTATTGCATAACTGGTTTCGGGCTTTCCGTAAGTGTCGCGCCGCACGGGCACGCGCCGCACTTCAGTGCTGCGGTATTGATGAATCTCGCGGCGCATCACCCGGCTGGCGGGCACATTGGCCAGCGAATCGGGCAGGTTCCAACTCAGTTCCACCATCCGGCTAGCCGTAGGTAGCAGCCGGGTAGGGCTGGGCGGGAAGTAGCTGACGGGCATGCCCGTGGCCGTCTGGCTAACCTGCAGCGAGAACTGGCAGAAGTCCTTAAGGTAACCGTCCACATCCAGCAAGTAGGGCTGGCCAGCACGCAGCGAATCCAACGTCACAAAAACGTCGTCCTGCGTGCCGAGGGAGGTGCAGCTTAGTATTCGGTAAGTGGCCGGCTGGCACGGCTGCCCCAGGAGGACAACTAGCTGTACCCCACGCACGTCGCGGCATTTTTGCCCGCCGATGTTCACAAAATAACGACCGGAAGCCTTGGGGGTGAACTCAAACCACTGGTCGTTGTGGTACTCGATGCACTTGCCCGTCAGGTGCTCGTCCACGCAGCTGCGCTGTACGGTGCAGCCAGTGGTACTGGATGTAATGGTTTCTTCGAGTCGCAGTACGCGGCGGTTTTCGATGTTGTCGTTGGCTACCTGAGCGTTGGCAGTCTTGCAGATTAAGCCTACCAGTACCAATGAAAACAGCACCCGGTTTCTGACGCGGCGAAGCGTTTCAGAAACCGGGTGCTGCGGAGTTAGTGGGCTTGTCAAAAATTAGTTGACTGAAGCCGTCGCGTCCTTCAAATCCTTCTTCACGTACTTGCTGGGGCACTTCAGCAGGATGTTATCGGCCATAAACACGTTGCCCTTCATGCAGCCGGTGATAACGACCTGCTCCGAAGCGTCGAAATCCTGGGGTTTGGGGTTATTGTAAACCACGCGCTGAGCCAGCTGGGTGGTGTCAATCAGCGTAAAGGCGAAGTAGTTAGGGTCAGTCACGGGGTCATATTCCAGGCCCATCGGCTTTTTTTGGGCATCGCGGGGCAGCTTGCCGACAACGTGCACTTTGGTGGTGTTGCCCTCGGCCGCGCGAGTGCGAGCCTCGCCGAAACCCACGTACACGCTGGCATCGGCGGTGGTGCTGAGGATAATGGCAGCGGCCACCGCAATGATGGCGACAATGAATAGGTGCGTCTTCTTCATAAAACCACAGATTTAACGGATTTCAACAGATTATTTGGGGTTCCGTGGGGCCTTGGGTTAAGCAACACCGGACGGTGGGCTCGGGTGCCCGGTTAGGCTTTAATTTCCTTTTCGAGGCGGCTCACCTTGCGGTCGAGGCTGATGAGGTAGGCCAGCAGGCCCGCCACGATGACGGCCACCACGGCCACCACCACGTAGATTTTGCCGCTGGCGCGCAGGTCGTCGGCCATGGCCGGGGCCGCCTCGGGCGTTTGGGCAAAAGCCATTGAGGCTAAAAACAGCAGCGGCAGCAGTAACTGGAAGAAACGGCCCAGCGGGCGCGCAAAAAGCTTATTGTTCATCGTGTTTCAGTTTCAGGAAAACGTAGCGGCTGCTCACCTGGGCCACCCAGAAGGCAAACAAAATCCAGCCGATAACGGCTGGGTAAAACACTTGGCGCATGGTGTTATCAAGGTCGTACTGGTTGAAGCCGGGGTTGCCGGTCTGGCCCGGGTGCAGCGAGGGGCCGCTCAGGCGGGGCAGCACAAACAACAGCGGGATAGCCGCCGCAAAAGCAAAAATATTGTAGATAGCCGACACCCGGGCCCGCTGCTGCTCATCCTGAAACGAGCCGCGCAGCACCAGGTAAGCGCCGTAAATGAGCATGGCCACCGCCGCCCCGTTCAGGCGCGGGTCGGGTGTCCACCAAGCGCCCCAGGTATAGCGGGCCCACAGGCTGCCGGTGGCCAGGCCCAGCAGGCCCAGCACAATGCCGGTTTTAGCCGACTCATGCGCCAGCACATCGAGCCGGGCCGACGGTTCGCGCAGGTAGCGGATGGAATACCATACCGACACCAGCAGCACCATAATCATTGCAAACCACATGGGCACGTGGAAAAACAGGTTGCGGATGCTCTCATTCACGATGGGCAGGGCCGGCACCGGAGCCAAAAAGCCCGCCACCGTTGCGCCCACAATCAGCAGCACCGCCAGGGCTTTCCAGAGCATGCCGCCGCCGCGTTGCTCTACCAGGCGCTGCCCGCCCCACACGCCGCCCACCGTCATCACGAGGCCCGACACACTGCCGATAATTGCCGCTGTACTCATAAGTAGGTATTTAATAGAAAGTAATAGGGAGTAAGACAGGCATCATATGAAAAACCGGGCAATAGTGCCTGTGTTACTACTTACTATTAATGACTTATTACCCAAGAGGGTTTTAACCGCGCCACAGAAAAGGAAATAACACATACGAGGTCGCGCCCACAATCATATTCAAGGCTAGGAGCGTGAGCAGCGACTGCTGGCTCAGGCCGCGGTCCAGCCCATCAAGGGCATTCTTGCTCACCTTGATGAGGAGCAGCAGCATGGGTACCATCAGTGGGAAGCCGAGAATGGCCATGAGCGTAGCCCCATTGCCGCCGGCTTTGGCCGCGATGCCCGACACCAGCGTGAGGGTGGTGGCAAAGCCCACGGCCCCCAGCAGCAGGTTGGCAACAAATAGCGGCGCATCTTGGATGGGATTGCCCAGAAAAACCGTGTACAGAAACAGGCCAAGCAACGCCACGGCCGCCAGCAGCAGCGCGTTGTACAGCATCTTGGCCAAAATCACGGCCTGGGGGCGCACCAGCGTGTAATAGTAGAGCCGCTGGCCGGCGCTTTCCTGCATGAAGCCTTTGGCCACCGCGTTCAAGGCCGCGAACAGCAGAATCACCCACAGCAGGGCGTTCCAGGCCGGGGGTGGGGGCGTGCCGCCGCGCAGGCTGAAGCTTAGGAAGCATACGAACACCGTGCTGCCTACGTAGAGCAGCAGCCCGCCCAGCGCCGCGCGCTGCCGCCATTCGAGGCGGAAGTCTTTGGCCAGCAGGGTGAATATTTCGCGGAGCAGCACAGGCGGAGGTTCAGTTTCGGGCCGCAAAGATACGCCCGAACGGCCCAGCGAGGTGATAAAAAACAACGCGTCAGGCAGAGCTAGGCCCGCCTGACGCGTTGGATGGTTGAGTGAATCTAGGGTGGCCGCCTTAGAAGTCGTAGCCCAGCGTGAAGTAGTAGTGCGGGCTGGTGGTCACGTAGTTTTCCTGGCCCCAGGCCACGTCAAACTTGCCATAGAAGCCCAGCAGGGTGCTGCGAATGCCCGCGCCGTAGCCGACAAGAAATGGATTCTGGAAGTTGATAACCGTGGCCGAGAAGTATTGGCTGTACTCGCGCCGACGGGTATTGGACGAGTTGTCAATGCTGAAGGGGTTGCTGCCCGAGTAAGCAGTACCGGCATCGGCGAAGCCGGAGAGCTGCAGATTGCGGAAAAAGCCGGAGTAAATGGGCCGCCGCGCAAAATACTGCACAATGGGAAAGCGCAGCTCGCTGTTGAAAAGCACGTAGCGCGGGCCGTTGCGGGCACCATAGTCGAAGCCACGGAGGTTGGTTACAAACTCCTGGCCGAATACCTGGTCCACGCCGCTGTAGTTGCTTAAGAAGCGGTTATCAGTGTACCCGGCGTTTAGCCAGTCATCCATGCCGCCAAGCCGGAATACCTGCGCACGCGGGCCGAAGAACTGGCCGTAGCTGGCCCGGTTGGCCCATACCAGCGAGCGGCTGATTTTCTGGTAGTGGCGCAGGTCGATGACAAACTTGCCATAGCTCAAGCCTCCATCGTTCAGGTTTTTCAGGCTCAGCACGCTGGCTTTCATGCGGGTGCCGTGCATCATGTTCACCCCGGTAATGAGGGTGTTATCGAAAACCAGTTCGGCGTTCACACCAGCGTAGTTGAACGACTGGTCGTAGTCGGTCGAAACGTCGCCCAGCACGGTGCGCGAGATGTTCATGAGCCGGGGCCCGCCGCGCAGGCTCAGGTTGTGCGTGAGTGGGTAGCCAATGGTGGGGGCAAACTCGTGGCGGCCAAAGCGCACGCCGCTGGCGCCGGCATCGAAGAAGTACGCCTGCTTTTGGTAGGCCAAGCTCCAGTCGTAGCGGTGCGTGAGGTTGGTATAGGCCAGCCGGATGTTGCTGGTGCGCAGGTCGAACAGGCCAAACAGGCTGGCATCGAGCCGCTGGTTTTCGAGCACGTCCGTCAGCACAGCCTTGAACTGCAGGCCCATGCCCAGCAAAGGGTCCACGTACAGCGCGCTCGACACATTGTCAATCATAAAGCGCGTGTCGTAGCGGTACGGGCCCGCCACGGGGTTCGTAGCCTGCGCAGCAGCGGCCGCCGCTATTGCATTAGAGGCCGCCGTTGGCGTGAGACGCCGGCGCCGAGCTGCCGCCGAAGGAGCCGTGTTATTGCCGGGCGAGACTGGCTCGTCTTCCTCAAACTGGTAGTCGCTGGTATTCACAGCGGTATCGGTTTTTTTGCGGCTGGTAGCGGGCGATGAGGCATCTGATGAATCGGCGGCCGGTGCGGCGGCCGAACCAAGCTCAATCGTTTTCGTCACGGCAGGGGTTGGCACAGATGCCGGTTTGGGCGCCACGGCTGCTACCGACCGGTCTTCCAGCGTTTGCTGGCGGGCCGTTTTGGTGAGGGGCAGCGCGGTGGGCAATGCGTACTGCGGGTATACGTACAGAATATCGCGAGCCTGGGCCGGCGCCACAAACACCAGCGCCGTGCTTTGGGAGTTGTAATCGAAGTCCTGCGTGTTGGGCAGCCAGTTACTAACCAGGGTACGCTGCTTGGTTTTGAGGGAATAGCGGTAGAGCGCGCGCACGCCACTTTCCTCACCCAGGTACATAATCTCGTCGTCGGACAGGGCCCGGGGCCGGGTTTCGTTCGAGATAGTGCTTACTACGGTTTCTACCGGCAGCGTGCGGCCGTCGAGATGGTAGGTGAACAGGTCGTAGTTATTCACCACGTTCTGGAACGTGGCCGGGCGGGCGCGGCCCAGCGAGTCGAGGTAGCGGTTCGAGCTGAATACCAGGCTCTGCCCACCGGGCAGAAACACCGGCTGCACGTCGTCAAACAAATCGTTGGTGAGCTGCTCCACTTTGCGGCTGCCAGCCCGGAGCAGGAACAAGTCATTCTGACCGTCGCGCACAGCGCTAAACACCAGCGCCTTGCCATCGGGCGAGTAGCTCATGCTCAGCACCTGGTCGAAACCCGAAAACACCGACTCGGGGTGCGAGAAGCGGATGGCCTCGCGTACCCGGGTCAGCAGGCCCCGGCCGTCGGCATCGTAGAGGTGCAGACTCATGTCGCCGTGGCGCATTTCGGCCACTGCTACCTGGCTGTTGCCGCGCCAGGCCACTAATGGCAGGCGCGTCTCTACTTGCTGGTCGGGGGTTTTGTAGCCACCGCGGCGCAAAATGCGGCGGTGCTTACCGTCCCGGTCCACCACCATCACCCGGTAGCGGCCGCCCTCGTTCTGCGCGTAGGCCACCAATTGGCCATTGGGGCTGATAACGGGCTGCGAAAACACGTCGGCGTGGCGGTTGCGGCCGTTTTGGCGGAACTTGGTATCGGGCTCTACCAGGGTAGCCACGGGCTGGCCGTTCAGGTCGCGGTAGTAGGTGAGCCAGTCTTTCAAGAAAACCTTGTACGGCACGTTTAGCGACGAGCTGATGCCCACCTCAACATCGCGCGTGATGCGTGTCAGGTTCAGAATATTCTGGATAGTGGTGTAGCCGTAGCGCTCGGCCACGTAGTTCCAGATGCTTTGCCCGGCCAGCGGCGAGCTGCGCAGAAAGAACGGGGCCGTGCGGTTGCCGGTGGGGTAGCGCTTGGCCATGTCGCGCATGTAGCCGTCCATGTCCACGCTCCAGCCCTCGGCAGCATAGGCCGAAGCCCCACCAATAAACCAGTCGGGCAACTGGAGCAGGTAGCTGCTTTGCAGCACTTCCTTCAGCGAGCCACCATACATCATGTCGTTGAGCAGCACCTGGGTTATCTGGGTGCTGAGCTCGCGCTTGAACTCGGTTTCCTGGCCGCCAAAGGCAATCTGCACCTTGCTCATGCGGGCCAGCGGCGTTTCGCCGCCGTTAACCTGCTGCTGCGTCGCGGTCAGGCCGATATTGCTCTGGCGCAGGTCGCCGACCGAGTTGTAGAACAGCAGCGTGGTTTTCGAGTACGGATAGTAGCCGATAAGCGCCGTGATGCGCCCCAACTCCTTCTCGGCGTACTCGGCGGCGCGGCGGGCACTGCCTTCGCCGCCCTGATAGTAAAGAATGTTGAAGTTTTGAGTATTGAACTGTTGCCAGCGGGGCTGCTGATACTGCACCCGCACCCGGCCGAAGGGCTCCTGCGCCGTTTGGGCCTGCGCGGTAGGAGCCAGCAGAGCCCCTGCCAGTCCCAATAGCCCGGCCAGGGCCGCCTTTACGAATACTGAGTTAGTCATAGTAAGAGGGCAACGAGCAAAATCAAAAAATTAATCCGTCGGAATAGAAAAAAATTCCAGTCCGGGTTTAACCCCCTTGTCTGCCGTTGAGTGCGGACATTGGGTCGGGAAGGTAGGAGCGAAAAGGTAGAATTACGGCCGAATGTTTACGAAGGTCGCCGGGTGGTCAACTTACGCTAGCCGGCTGCAAGGCGTTGTAGCGCTGCACACTTGCTTCGGGCCATATTTCGGCCTGGCCCACCAGCCAGTCGGCCAGCAGCGTGGCGAGGCGTGGGGCCAGCATCACGCCCTTCGAGCCGTAGCCCCCGCAGAAGCTGAGGTTGGGCACGGTGGGGTGAGGACCAACGAGCGGCCGCCGGTCGCGCACGGCGGGCCGTACTCCGGCGCGCTGCTCCACCACGGCAAATGGCAGGTCGGTAACTACGGTGAGCCGGGCCGCCAGTTCCTCGCGCCCCACCGCCGTGATGCCCGGCGCAAACGGCGGCCAGCGGTAGGTGGCCCCTACCCGAAAGCGCCCGTTGCCCACCGGCACCACGTAGGCCCCGCGGTTCAGCACCTGGGTTGGGCTGAGGTGGGCACATTCCACATCGAGCACTTCGCCTTGGTTGGGGGTGAGGGGCAGCCAGCTAAAGTAGGGGTTGCGCACGGCGGCCGCTCCCTCGCAGCACACCACGTGGCGGGCCCGCACCTGCCCGGCGTAGGTGGCGCCTTCAGCATCAAATTGCACATCGGTCCAGTCGAAGGCTTCCGGCCGCAGCCAGCCGTCGCGGTGGCCCTCGGCGGCCAGGGCAGCCAGTAACTCGCGCACCGCCACGTGGCCGCCGTGTTGCAGCCAGGCCCCCCCGAAGGGCGCGTGCACGCCGGGCAGGCCGGGGTCGGTGGTAGCGAGCGCCGCCACAAAATCGCCCCAGGGGCGGTCTGCGCTACGGGCCAGCACGGCATTCTGCTCTTCGAGCGAGCCGAAGATTTTGAAAATCGGGGTTTCAGTGAAGAAGGACTGGCCGTAGCGCTGCTCGAGCGTGCGGTAGTAAGCTGCGGCAGCGGGCAGCAATTCGGCGGCGCGCCAGCTGAGGGCGAAGCGCTTGCCGGCCACGGGGTTCATGAGCCCCGCCGCCACATTTGAGGCCGAATTGACTTGCCCGGGGTCGTAGACAAGCACGCGGTGGCCGCGCGCGCGCAGCACATCGGCGAGCGTGGCGCCCGCAATGCCGTGGCCCACCAGCAAAAAGTCACAGTCCGTCATGGCTGGCAAGGTAAGAACGCTGTGCTTAATCAGGAATTAATAATTAAGAATGTTGAATTAATAGCCGCACGGTTCTTTGACCCATGTTTTTCATTCCCGATTCCTTGTTAGGCGCGAGGCCAATTTCTCATTAGGCGCAGCGTTGTACCTTTCCGCTTTGCTTATCTATACCACAGAAGTCGCCATGACGGTCGCCGGTTTCACGTTCAACGCCTTTTCCGAAAACACCTACCTGCTCATCGACGAAGCTACCCGGCAGTGCGCCATTGTGGACCCCGGCTGTTACTCGGCCGCCGAGCAGCAAGCCCTGCGCGGCTACATCGTAGCCCAGGGCCTGCAGGTGGCGCTGCTGCTGAACACCCACGCCCACATCGACCACGTACTTGGCAACCAGTTTGTGCTGGCTACCTGGCCGGGCACGCCGTTTCTGCTGCACCCGCTCGATTTGCCTACGCTGCGGGCCGTGCCTGCCTACGCTGGCAACTACGGTTTCCCGCAGTACCAGCCGGCCGAGCCCACTGGCGAACTGGCCGCCGGGCAGCCCGTGCGCTTCGGCCAGACCGAATTGGAAGTACGCTTTGCGCCCGGCCACGCGCCTGGCCACGTCGTGTTCTACCACGAGCCCACGGCCACCGTCATCGGCGGCGACGTACTCTTCCAGCGCAGCATTGGCCGCACCGATTTGCCCGGTGGCGACCACGCCACGCTGTTGCGCAGCATTGCCACCGAGCTGATGACTTTGCCTGACACCACCACCGTATACTCCGGCCACGGCCCGGCCACCACAATAGGGGAGGAGCGCCGCAGCAACCCGTTTTTGCAATAAGCACTACGCCGCGCTACGCAACCATACTGTACAGCGCTGCTGCATTTTTGCTCACTGTTCATTGCTCATTATTAATTGACCCTTGAAAAAACACCTGCCCAACGCCGTTACCTGCCTCAACCTACTGTGCGGCTGCCTGGCGCTGACTAATATTTTCGCCGGCCGGCTCGACGTCGGCGCCTGGTTTGTGGCCGCTGCCGCCCTGGCCGATTTCGCCGACGGTTTGCTGGCCCGGGCTCTGCGGGTGTCGTCGGCCATTGGCAAGGACCTGGATTCGCTCGCCGACATGGTCTCGTTTGGCGTGGTGCCGGGCGCTATTCTGTTTAAGTTGCTTACATCCAGCGAACCTGCTACCCCACTCACGCAATACCTGCCCTATGTGGGGTTTTTGGTGACCATCTTCTCCGCGCTGCGGCTGGCCAAGTTCAATAACGATACCCGGCAGACGACCTCCTTTATCGGCCTGCCTACACCGGCTTGCACACTGGTAGTGGCTTCGTTGCCCCTTATTCTTTCGCACGACCGGTTTGGCCTGCACGACGTGGTGTTGAACCCGTTGCTGCTGCTGGGCCTCACGGTACTGCTTTCAGGCCTGCTGGTGGCTGAGCTGCCGCTCTTTGCCCTAAAATTCAAGAGCCTGCGTTGGGGCGACAACCGGCGCCGGTTTATTTTTATGCTGCTGGCGGCAGGATTATTGCTAGGACTGCAGGCCGCTGCCGTACCGCTGGTAGTGCTGCTCTACGTGCTGCTGTCGGTGCCCAAAACGGCGGCTCGCTGATATATCACAATATTCGAGGCAGCGTGGCAATAAATTTCGGCGTTGGCGGTTAAAGCTACCGCCGGCGAACCCCCAGGCCCAACCCGCTGTTGCGGGGGCAGCCGTATCGGCGATACGTAGCAAATTACCAAGTATATATGCGTCCTTTTTTTCTCTTGGTTGCGTTGGCAGGGATGATGGTGGGGCTGGGAGCGGCGGCTCCGGTGCAGGCCCAGACCACGGTGCACGGTGCTATAAAGTGGGGCGGCTATGCCGAGGTGCCTACCCAGGGTACCAGCCACCAGAAAGTGCCGACGTTTGAGGAAGCCCGAATGGCCGTCGATGACCAAGTGGGCTGGTACAGCATGCGCCTGCGCGGGGCCACGGCTCAGGGCGAGCTGCTGAATGTGGTGTACGAGCCCTTTGCCCCGGCCGACGCCAAGCTGTTTGATGCCGCCCGCCTGCCCGCCGGCCCCGAGCCGCGCCTGAACACCGGCACCGAGATGAAGCTGCCGGTGACGTACCTGAGCCTGCGCCCGGTCCGCCGCAACTCGCAGACCGGTCAGGCCGAGCGCCTGGTGGCCTTCGACTACCGCTACCAGCCTATAGCAGCCCGCACCACAGCCAATACGGCGCACGTGTACGGGTCAAAGTCGGTACTTGCTACCGGTGACTGGTTCAAAATCGGCGTAGCCGAAAGTGGCATATATAAGCTCGACAAAGCCGCTTTGAGCAAAATGGGGTTGAACGTGGGCAGCCTCAACCCCAACAACCTGCACCTCTACGGCAACTCGATGGGGATTCTGCCCCAGCCCAATGCCACCAAGCGCCCCGACGACCTGACTGAGAATAACATTCTGTTTGTCAGCGCCAACAACGACAATGTATTCGACGATAACGAATACTTCTTGTTTTACTCACCGGGGGCTCATACCTGGGAGGCGCAGGGCAGCGTGTTCCGGCACCGCAACAACATCTACACCGACACCACTTATTACTTCGTGGGGGCCAACGGCACGGCCGGCCGCCGGGTAACTACTGCCGCCGCACTGCCCGCGACGGGCGCTACCACTGTCAGCACGTTCACCTACCGCGCCTTTCACGAGCACGACCTGGCCAACCTCCTGCACTCGGGCCGCGAATGGGTGGGCGAAGGTTTCGGGGCTGGCAGGCAGCAGGATATTACATTCTCGGGAATTGCAGATTTGGTAGCTGGTGCTCCCGTGCGGGTGTTTGCTTCGGTGCTGGCCAGCTCGGCTCCGGCCAGCAACTTTCAATTTACCCTGAATGGCGCGGCGCTGGGTAGCATTACGCTCGACCCGCGCCCCGCCTGCGATTATTGCGCCCTTGCGACAACGGGTACTTCGACCCTACAAGCCACGGTAGCCAACCCCGGCAGCGAGCTGAAGGTTGGCCTGACGTACAATAGCCCGGATGCTGCTGCCAGTGGCTACCTCGATTACCTCGACCTCAACGCCGAGCGCCAGTTGCGCCTGAGCGGTGCGCAGCTGGAGTTCCGCACGTTGGCTAACATTGGGCGCGGAGCGCGCAACCGCTACGTACTAACGGGCACCACGGCCAATACCCAGGTGTGGGACGTAACCGACCCGCGGCAGGCCCAGGCCCGGACACTCGATGCTGGTGCTTTCGTGGCTCCGGCTGATACCCTGCGCGAATTCGTAGCGCTGGAGCGCGGCGGTGCGTTTGCAACGCCCCGCGCCTTCGGCAAAGTGTCCAATCAGAACCTACATGCCGTTAACCTCGACCAACGCCTTGACCTGGTGATTGTAGCGCCGCCGGTATTTCGGGCGCAGGCCCAGCGCCTGGCCGACCACCGTGCCCAGCACGACAACCTGCGCGCTGTGGTGGTAACCACTACCGAGGTATACAACGAGTACGGCTCGGGTGGGCAGGACGTGACGGCTATCCGCGACTTTATGAAACAGGTGTACCAGCGGGCTACGCCCGGCAAGCACCTGCAGCTGTTGCTCTTCGGCGATGCTTCGTTCGACTACAAATCGGACCCCTACAACAATAAGGATTTTGAGCCGGCCTGGTGGCGCGACCGGGTGCCGTTCAAAAGCGACGCTGATTTCGACAAAGCCAACCAAAACTACGTGCCAACCTACCAATCGCGCGAGTCGCTGACGGCGTACAGCGGCGGGGGCAGGGCCAGCTATTCGTCGGAAGACTACTACGGCTTGCTCGACGATGAGGAAGGCGAATGGAGCGAAGACGCGCCCGGTACCGAGCTGCTTGATGTGGGCGTCGGCCGGCTGCCGGTGCGCCAACCCAAGGGCGAGCTCACGAATACCGACCAGGCCCGGGCCATGGTCGACAAGATAAAAAGCTACGATGCAGCCCCCTCTTATGGCAAGTGGCGCAACCGCATTACGTTGGTGTCGGACGATGGCAATGGCAGCCTGTTTGTGGGTCCCGCGCCTGGCAAGCCCGGTTACCCCGGCATAGGCTCGGAGCTGATGGCTGGTATTATTCAAACGAACCACCCGGCCTACAACGTCCACAAAGTATACCTCGACCTGTACCCGCAATTGGCAGTAGCTGCCGGCCAACGTTCGCCGGCCGCCAACCAAGCCATCGACCAGTCTATCGAACAGGGCTCGTTGATTGTGAACTACCTGGGCCACGGCGGTCCTAAGGCCTGGGCCGATGAGCAGATAGTGACCAATGCCTCGGTACTGGCGCTGCGCAACTCCAACAATCTGACTTTTCTTACCACCGGCACCTGCGATTTCAGCACGTATGATAACCCCGACTTTACGTCGGCCGGCGAGCAGGTGCTCACCGATAATACGACTGGGGGCGCGGTGGGCCTGTTCACCACCACCCGGGTGGTCGATGCGGGCTCCAATGCTGGGCTCAACCAGGCCTTTTTCAACCGCATACTGCAGCCGCTGGCCGTTGGGCAATACCCGGCTATTGGTACCGCCATCATGTTGAGCAAGAACGACTACCCGGGGCCTGGTCTGTCTGGTGTAATCAACAACCGCAACTATACCTTGCTGGCCGACCCCAGCATGACGTTGGCCTATCCGCGGCAAACGATGGTGCTCGACAGCATCCGCCGCCGCGACACCAAGGGCGCGTGGGTAACCGCCGACACGCTGCTGGCGCTATCGCGGGTGCGTCTGCACGGCAAAGTGCTCAATGGCGGTGCGCTGAGCACTGGTTTTACGGGCCGGGCTCAGGTAACGATTTACGACAAGCCCACGAATGCAATGACGCTGGGCGACGAGGCCGTGAACAAAACCGACCCTGACGACCCCGACGGCCCCCGGCCGGTTGAAGTGCAGGAAAGCATTATTTACGGTGGGCAGGCCGATGTGGTGAACGGTCAGTTCAGTATAAGCTTTGTGGTACCCAAGGATATTAACTACAGCGTGGGTGTGGGCAAAATCAGCCTCTACGCCGCTGATACTGGCCACGGCACCGATGCCAACGGCTACCAGCTGCCCAAAGTAGGCGGCGCTTTTAAGGGCGCGCCCAGCGACACCAAGCCCCCGGAAATCAGCCTGTTCATGGACAGCGAGCAGTTTGCTTTTGGCGGCCTTACCGCGCAAAACACGAAGTTGCTAGCCAAGCTGCAGGACGAAAGCGGCATCAATACGACGGGCGCGGGCATTGGGCACGACATCACGGCCATTATCGACCACGACCCCAGCAAACTCTTGGTGCTGAATGATACGTATGTGGCCAACGTGGGCGACTTCACCGTGGGCCGCGTCAACAATCCGTATAAAGAACTGGCTCCCGGTCCGCACTCCATCACGCTGAAAGCTTGGGATACTTACAACAACTCGGCCGAGCGCACCATTGAATTTGTGGTGGCCCACGACGAAAAGCTGGCCCTCGACCACGTGCTAAACTACCCCAATCCGTTTGCCCACCATACTACGTTCTTCTTCGAGCACAACCAGGCGGGTGCCGAACCCGACAACCTCGATGTACAGGTGCAGATTTTTACCGTAGCCGGCCATTTGGTGCGCACCCTGAATAGCTCGGTGGCCACCACCGACGGCTACCAGCGAAGCCTGAGCTGGGATGGCCGTGATGACTTCGACGACCCACTGGCCCGGGGCGTATACGTATACCGCCTCACGGTGCGTTCCCAACGTACCCAAACCGTGGCATCGAAGTACGAAAAGCTCGTCATTCTCAACTAATCACATTTCCGCGTTTCTTTGCGCCCCGGCCGCGCCCTGGCCCCATTGTTTCCCCTTATGCAAGTACTCGTTTCGCGTTCGCGCCTGGCCCTGGCGGCGGGCCTGCTGGCATCGGCAGCTACGGCCCAGGCCCAGAATCAAGCCAATCCCCACACCATCACCACGGCGGTGCCCATCCTCACACTGGCGCCCGATGCCCGTTCGTCGGCCCTCGGCGATGCTGGAGTGGCTACCTCGCCCGACGCCAATTCCTCATATTTCAACCCCGGCAAGCTGGGCTTTGTGCCCTACAAATACTCGGTGGGCCTGTCGTATTCGCCCTGGCTGCGCAACATAACCGACGACATGAGCATTTCCTACCTATCGGGTTACGGCAAGGTGGGTGCACGCTCTGCCTTCGGTGCTTCGCTGATGTACTTCGATTTGGGTACCATCGATTACCGCACGGCCAACAACACGCCTTACGGCTCTTTTAGCCCTAAGGAATATGCGTTTGCAGTGTCGTACGGCCTGCAGCTCACCGATAACTTGGGCGTGGGGGTATCGGCCCGCTACATCCGTTCCAACTTGGTTGGAGCTATCAACAACAACGACGCTAAGCCTGGCAACGCGGCGGCCGTCGACCTAGGCATGTATTACCACAAGGATTTGACGGTTGGCACCGGTATCTATAACCTGGCGCTGGGCGCGGCATTGAGCAACCTAGGTAACAAGATTACCTACACTGACCCCGCTAAGCCGAGCTTCCTGCCAACTACGTTGAAGCTGGGCACAGCCATCACCCGCGAGATTGACCAGTACAACAAAATCACGTTGGTTTTTGATGCCAGCAAGCTGTTGGTGCCCTCGCCTTACTACGAAGAACTGACCAGCCCGAGCGACCCAGCGCAACTCGCCCGCATCAAAGCAAAAAATGATGAGCGCAACGAACAAACCATCGTGGGCGCGCTTTTCAGCTCGTTTGGTGATGCGCCGGGCGGCTTTAAGGAAGAGCTTCGCGAAGTTGTGCTCTCCACCGGTCTCGAATACAACTACAACGACCTGCTGTATGCCCGCGGCGGCTACTTCTACGAGGCCCCTGATAAGGGCGACCGCCAGTACGTGAGCCTGGGCCTGGGCGTGCGCTACCAGGTATTCGGCATCGATGGCACCTATCTGGTGCCCACCGGCAGCGGTACCAAAAACAATCCGTTGGCCCAAACTATTCGGGTCGGCCTGCACTTCAACTTGAACAAGCTGGCCGATGCGTTCGATGAGAACGGCGCAGGCGGCACCGGCGGCGAAAATCCATCGAACTAGATTCGCTGTTTGGCTTCTTGAGCGTCATGCTGAGCTTGTCGAAGCATCGCTACTGCAGCAGTATTCATTTACTCATGTGGTAGAGATGCTTCGACGAGCTCAGCATGACGTTCTTTTATACCCTTTTTCTCTCTTATTCCTACTTTCTGAATGCTTGACCGTACCCTTGCCCCACCCGTGCAGCCGCTTGCTCGCGTAGCACTGCCCGCCGCCGAGGTACTGAACCTGCCCAGTGGCGTGCGCCTGCATGTGCTACCCAACGTTGCCCAGCCCGTAGTGCGCTTGCAAGCCGTATTTAAAGCGGGCAAGCTCGCCGAGCCCACGCCCGGCTTGGCTTCGCTCACGGCCCGCATGTTGCTGGAAGGCACTACCACCCGCACCGCCCGCCAGATTGCTGATGAAGTGGCTTTCTACGGGGCTTCGCTGGAGTGCGACTCCGGTTTCGACCGCTCCACGCTCACGCTCTACTGCCTCACGCGCCACTTGCCCACGCTGCTGCCGTTGGTGCTGGACGTGCTAACAAACCCGGCCTTTCCGACTGCTGAGCTGCAGCAGTTGAAAACCCGCACCATTCAAAACGTGCGCGTTGAACGCCAGAAGACCAGCTACCTCGCCACCGAGCGGTTCAATGAGCTGCTGTTTGGGGATGATACGGCTTATGGCCGGCCTTTTGACGAAGCCGCCTACCAAAGCCTGACGGTCGAGCAGGCCCGCGATTTCCACCGGGCCGCCTACTCGCTGGCTAATGCCGAATTGTTTTTGTGCGGCGATGTAGCCGCCGAGCGCGACCTCGTAGCCCAGGCTTTTGGCACCGATGCGCTGGCGGGCGCTGCCTTACCCGCTCCCAATGTGGTGCTGCCAGAAGCTTTGGCTGCTGCCCCCGACCGTGTGGCCGTGCCCGGCAGCTTGCAGGCATCCATCCGCATGGGCCAGTCCTGGCCGGCGCCAACCCACCCCGACACGCACCGTCTGAAGCTGCTGGTGAACGTGCTGGGTGGCTATTTTGGCTCGCGCCTGATGCGCAACATCCGCGAAGACAAAGGCCTCACTTACGGCATTTACGCCAGCGTGGCCCCGCGCGAATACGGCACATCGCTAGTTATCGGCACCGATGTGAAGGGCGAAAGTGCCGACTTTGCGGTAAGCGAAATCGAGTTGGAACTGCGCCGTTTGCAGGAGGAGCCCATTCCGGCCGAAGAGCTGGAAACGGTGAAAAGCTACCTGCTGGGCAAGTTCGCCAACGAGCTGTCTACTGTTTTTGAGCAGTGCGACAAGTACAAGAACCTCGTGTTTTTGGGCTTGCCCGCCGATTACTACACCCAGTTTGTGCAGCAAACCGAAGCTGCCGATGCCGAAACGCTCCAAGCCCTGGCGCAACAGTACCTAAGCGCCGAAAACATGCAGGTAGTAGTTGCTGGCCCAGCCAACGCGTAGCCTAAGCCCTAAAAGGAGAATGCCCTGCTCAACCTAGGTTGAGCAGGGCATTCTCCTTTTAGGGCTTAGCTATATCAGCTTACTGTTTCCTGAATGGCGGGCGGTGTGGCGTTGTACTCGGGCGTAGCGGTGCGGTGCTCGGCGCTTTTCTTACCCTTGTCGTCCTTTACGTCGCGGCGGCTGAAAGGGCGAATAATGAGGCGCAGAGCCTGGTCGGAGCTGAAGTAGCTGAAGGCCCAGTCGACGAGGGCCACCACTTTGTTGCGAAAGCCCACCAACGTCATCAGGTGCACAAAAAGCCAGGTAAGCCAACCAAAAAAACCGTTGAAGTGGATGTTCTTGGGCAGGTCCACCACGGCTTTGTTGCGGCTCACAATGGCCATGGAGCCTTTGTTGTTATACACGAAATCGAGCGGCTTTTCGAGGCGCAGCATGCGCTGCAGGTTGGCGGCGAGGTGGTCGGCGTGCTGCTGGGCCACGGGCGCCAGCATGGGCAGGCCCTTGGGCATGTCTTCCGTCACCATGTTGGCCACGTCGCCGATGGCAAAGATGTTGTGCTGGCCCTGCACCAGGTTCCAGCCATTCACGGTGATGCGCTTGTTGCGGGTGATGGCTTCGGCGGGCAGGCCGGGCACTTCGGCCCCGTTCACCCCAGCCGCCCACACCAAGTTTTCGGTGGCGATAAACTCCGTGCCGGAGTAGTAGGCCCGGCAGTCTTCAAAGTTCTTGATGGAGGTGTTCAGCAGCACCTTCACGCCCAACTCGTCGAGGTAGCGCCGGGCGTCGGCCTGCGAGGCGGGCGACATGGGCCCAAGCAGCGCCGGGCCGGCTTCAACCAAAAAAATCTGCATGTGCTGCAAATCCAGCTCGGGGTAGTCTTTGGGCAGCACATGCTTGCGCATCTCGGCCAGCGAACCGCTGATTTCAACCCCCGTAGGGCCGCCGCCTACGACCACGATGTTCAGCAGTGCCTGCCGCTCGTCGGGGTCGCTGGTGAGCAGGGCCTTCTCGAAATTCTGGAAGATGAAGCTGCGCAGGTTCAAGGCATTCGGGATGCTCTTGATTTGCATGGCGTTGCGCTCGATGCTCTCCAGTCCGAAGAAGTTGGTGAGCGAGCCCGTAGCCAGTACCAAGTAATCGTAGCGAATATCACCGACGCTGGTAGCGAGCGTATTCGTCGCCGGGTCGACGCGCTGCACGTCGGCCATGCGGTAGAAAAAGTTGGTTTGCCCCGCGAAAATCTTGCGAATAGGGTACGCAATGCTGTCCGCTTCGAGGGCCCCGGTGGCTACCTGGTACAGCAGCGGCTGGAAGTTGTGGTAGTTGTTGCGGTCGACGACCACAACCTGCACCGGCGCTTTGCGCAGTGCCTGGGCCAGGCGCAGGCCACCAAAACCACACCCCACAATAACAACGCGGGGCTTATCCGAAACAGGGAGGTTGGTATCCATAAGGCTAAGCAATAGTCAAACCCAAGGTAAACAGGGAAACCCCGGGTACGGTTACCAAAATTCGCTAGCATCCCTATTCGCTAGCGTGCCGCTTAGTAGTCGTCGCTGGCCTTCTTCTTGAATTCGCCCTTTTTCACCTGCTGAATGAGTTGGAGCCAGCTGAAAGGGTTGAGCAGCGGGTTGTTGGAATACTGGTTAGGAGCCATGCCCATTTTGCGGTCGTAGTCGAGGCTCTGGTTGCTCATCGTCTGGCGGAAGTTGGCCGTGGCACCCACAGGCTGGCTGCGGAAAATCCGGTTCATCAGCTCCTCATTCAGGTTGTCGGCGGCGGCGCTGCCGCGCTCAGTGGGCAGGCGCAGGGCCAGAAAAGCCTTTTTGAAGTCTCGCTCGGTGGTGTAGGGAAATACGCGCACCTCGGGTAGAATGGTGGCATCTTCAATCAACTCGATAACGACCGAATAGCTTTGGCGCCGGAAATCGGGCGGAATAATAATGGTTTGATTGGCGTAGCCCAGCGAGCGAATAACAATGCTGTCGCCGGCCAGCACGGCCAACGAAAAATAGCCGTAGATGTTGGACGTGGTGCCGCGCCCGGCCTTGGGCACATAGATGCTGGCCCCGGGCACTCCGAGCAGGCTGTCGGTAGCAGCTACGATGCCGGTGAACTGAATAACCTGGCGCTTGCCCTGGGCGTGCGCGCCGGGCGCAGCCAGCAACAGCCCCAGCAGCAGCACGGTAATAAAAACGGGAAGGCCGCGAAGGCGCAAGAAATCAGGCATATTCAGATAGCTGAAGAACAAATATACGCGTGCCGGAGCGGGGGCGTTAATACCTTTGGGTGAGAATGTACGAAGGGCGGAACTCCCTTCCCAGACAGCAGATGCGCTTGAAACATTTCACGGTTGCTTTCGGGCAACAACTTTTTAAATCTTTAGGCGACGAAAGCCGCGTTCGCATCCTGCATTTGCTGTGGCGCAACCGCGAAATGGTGGTGGCCGACCTCGAGCAGGTGCTTGATTTTACGCAGACCAAAACCAGTAGGCAATTATCGTACTTGAAGAATGCAGGTTTGGTGAACGTGCGCCGGCTCGATAACTGGATGTACTACTCGCTGAAGGAAGAAACAGTCGAACTGCTGCAGCAGTTGCTGGCTTTAATGGAAAAAGACTCCCAGCTGCTGCACGACCAACAGATATACCAGACCCTGTGGTCGAACCGCGAGCTGGCGGCTTACAAGCTGCAGAACCGCCACTGGCACGGCCGGTAGCGGAGTAGCTGGAGGGCAAAGGGAGCAAACTGTACGTCATGCCGAGCGCAGCCGAGGCATCTCGTTTGTGATAGTAACTCAGCCGTAAGGAAATAATTAGTGGTAGCACGCGAGATGCCTCGGCTGCGCTCGGCATGACGGTTGTTTTACTTCAAGCCTGGCAACGCCTGCGCGCCGCCTGCGTTCAAGCGGGCATATGAAGCAAATCCACCGCCTGTTTGTGTGCACCGCCCAGAAGTCGGGCGTGGGGAAGGACGTAGTGAAGGCGCTAAAAAAAGAGTTGAAGCACCAGGGCCTGCACAAGCAGGAAGTAAACGGCGAAACCGTGCGCATTCAGGTGCAGACCTGCGACTGCCTGGACTTGTGTAAGAACTGCAAAAAAGGCCCGGGTGCTGCCCTCATTGCCTACCCTGAAGCGGTGACCTACGGCAATGTGCTGCCGACCGACGCGGCTGCGTTGGTAGCCGAACACTTTGGCCGTGGCCAAGTGCTAAAGCGGTTACGCGTTGAAAAATAGCGAAGGCAGCCCACTGCCTGGGCTCGTTATGCCCACTGGATTCCAACCGTAGTAGGGCTTAATCCGTTGATAGAGCAATTCATTTGTTTTTACCCCACCGCTCCTATGCGCTTTTCTCTTGCGGCTCTGCTTCTGTCAGGGTTGGCTTACACTGCTGCTGCCCAGCCCGCCGCGCCCGCCGATTCTGTTTATACTACGCCAGCTTCAGCCCCGGGCCTTGCTCCGCTGGCCGCCCAGATGCAGCCGCGCGCTGTTAAGTCGTTCGGCCAGCTGGGCAAGAACAAAACCCTGACCCTGCTGCCCATTCCGGTGATATTTTACCAGGCTGAAACCGGCTTTGGTTACGGCCTGGGCGCGCTCCTGAGCGGCCGCTTCACGCAGGATACGCTCACCCGGCCCTCCAATGCGCGGGTGCAGTACTGGACCACCCAAAAGGGCCAGTCGCTGGTTCAGCTGGTGCACTCGATATACACGCCGGGCGAGAAGTTCTACCTGAACGGCGAAATCAGTGCCTACGACATTCTGCTATTCTACTACGGCAAGGGGCCGAATACAGCGAGTGACAACGAGTCGAAAACTGACTACAAGCTGTTCATCATCAACCAACGTCTGCAAAAGCAGGTTGCACCCAAGCTGTTTTTTGGCGCTCAGTACCGTCTCACGAACATTACCGGTATTACTGCTCCGGAAGCAACGAAGGACGGAAAAACAAACGTGTTCTACACCGACTCGCGCATGACCGAGCGCGAGCGCCAGGATACCCGCATCTCGGGTCTGGGGCCGGTTATTACCTACGATACCCGCGATGTGCCCTTGGCCGCATTCAAAGGCGACTTGCTGGACCTTGGCGCTACGTTCAATGGCACCGGTTTGGGTTCTGACTACCGTTTTGTGCGCTACCAGGTTGATGCCCGCCACTTCCAGCCGCTTGGTTCGACGCGAACCATTCTGGCGGCACAGTTTCTGGGACAGTTCCATACCGGCGATGTGCCGTTCCGCGAATTGGCCGGGTTGGGCGCCAACCTGGGCGGCACGCTCTACAACAACGCCAACCTGCTGCGCGGCATCTACGAGCAGCGCTTCCGCGACCGCCAGATGGTTATGTTTCAGGCTGAGCTCCGCCAGAAGCTGTTCTGGCGCATCGATGCAGCCATTTTCGGCGGCGTGGGTAATGTAAACCAGTATATCGACAAGTTTGCCCTGAAGGACACCAAATATGCCGGTGGCGCGGGCATCCGCTTCAACTTCCTGCAGCGCGACCGCGTGAACCTGCGCCTGGATTATGCTGGCGGCACCGGGAGCAAGCCGGGCATCCTGTTTGCCATCGGCGAAGCTTTCTAAGGACTAAGTCTCGGTTCAAAAAGCCTTTTCCGATTATCGGGAGAGGCTTTTTTCTGCCTAATGGTCGGTAATAAAAGCGCAGCAATAGCAATAGAATACACCCTTGATTATGTAGTTTATACCTGAAGCTGCCGGAGCCAGGACGGTGAGCCGCACAGCTTGGTGAATAAGCTGAACCTTATCCTTTCTCCCGGCTTGGCGTACATCCAACCAATGGACCACGCTACCCCCGCGCGCTTTCTGGCGGCTCACGAAACCACGGCGTCGGCCCCATCGCTGCTCCTGTCTGGTGTTACCGATGCCCTTGCTAAAGAACTGCGCCGCCAACTGCCGCCGCCGCGTACCGCCTTGCGCGCCTGCGTCATCATTCCGGCGAAAGACGAAGCCACCAATCTGGCGGCAACACTAGCTGCCCTCGACGCCCAAACCACATCTACTGGGCACTCGCTACCCGCCGGCAGCTACGAAGTTATTGTGCTGGCCAACAACTGCCTCGACGATACCGCCGCCCTAGTGCGTCGCCAGGCGCAGCGTTTTCCGAGGCTGGTGCTGCACGTAGCCGAGCTATGCCTGCCCAATGAGCACGCTCACGTAGGCCGCGCCCGTCGCCTGCTGATGGATGAAGCCTGCGCCCGACTCGAATGCGTTGGACAACCCGCCGGCATTATTGCCAGCACCGACGCCGACACCCGCGTGGCCCCAACGTGGTTGGCCGCTATTCAGGCCGAAACAGCTGCTGGGGCTGATGCTGTGGGAGGCCGCATTCTGACTGAGGCTGCTGAGCTGGACCAGGAGGGCCTGCCCGCGCTGCAACGCCTGCAGTCGCGTGATGCCGCTTACCGACTGCTCTGTGCCCGGCTTGAGGATTTGCTCGACCCGACGGCGGCCGACCCGTGGCCCAGGCATCATCAGCATTTTGGCGCTAGTCTGGCTATTAGCGCTCGGGCCTATCGCCGGGTGGGCGGCCTGCCGGCAGTTCGTTTCCTGGAAGATGAAGCCCTGTGGCAACAGCTGCGACGGCATGATTTGGCCCTGCGCCACAGCCCACACGTGCAGGTGCTCACCTCCGCTAGGCGCGATGGCCGCGTGGAAGTGGGGTTGTCGTGGCAGCTGCGCGAATGGCTGCTCTTGAGCCAGCAGCAGCGCGAGCCCCACGTCGACAACCCGGTGCAACTGGCCCGGCAGTGGCAACTGCGCCGCCAGCTGCGGGCCTGTTGGGCCAACACGCCCGGCGCCGATACCGATGCGCTACTTACCCGCTTGGCTTTGCCGGCCGCCACGCTGCTGGCTCAACTAAGCCAATGCGCCACGTTTGGCCAGCTCTGGGAATGGGCATTAGCGCACAGTTCCAGTCTAACGATGGCTCAGGTGCCGCTGTCGGAGGCCCTTTTGGTGCTGCCACGCCTTATTCGTAGCAATTACACTGCCTTGTAGCGAGCGGCTAAGGCAACCTAAATTCTTTCCAGCAAATCGAGGCGGTAGGTTTCGTGCCGCTGGCCAGTTAGGTGCCGTAACGAGCCACTGGGGCTGGTTTTATCGAGGAAGAATTGGTGCACATCATCTCCCGTCAGGGGGTAGTCGTGTACCGGGGGTGTCCAGTGCACCAGCAGCAGCTGGCCGCCGGGGTTTAAGGCTGCCAAGAGTTGGTCGGCGGCACGGGCCAGGTCGGCCGATGACCAGTAGTAGCCGACTTCAGAAAGCAGAATCAAGTCGAACTGTTGAGGTGGAAATTCCTCCGGCACCCGCATCAGCTTGGTTTCGACTTGCGGCAGTGCCGCGCACCGGGCCCGGGCCTGAGCCAGGGCAGCTTCGCTAACATCGACGGCCAGCAGGTGGCCGCAACGCGGGGCAAGCTGGGCCGTGAGTACGCCCAGCGAGCAGCCAAGCTCAAATACCTCGGCATAGTACGGGCGGGGCAGGGCGGCCAGAGTGGCGGCGTATTTACCTTGCTCGTACGGGCTGGTTTCGAAATTCCACGGGTCGCGGTTGGCCTGGTACACGTGGTTGAAGTATTCGGGCGTCAGGGTATTGGGTTGGTTCTCGTTCATCACTAGATTTCTGGCTCATTGGCTTCAAAATACACTTCATAGGGCACGGCAAAATGTGCTAACACCTCCATCGAAAGCAGAAATCCCGCCTCGTCATCGACGAAAACGCCGGGCGCCACCTGCGAGCGGTGCACGGCAATAGCCCGCTGCTTCTGTGCTAATACCGATGTTATGTCGAGGCGGAATCCGCTCACGGCATCGGCGTCGGTGGGCAAGTCTTCGGGCGTAGCGCGCTCCCAGGCCCACACCACGTACTCGAGGCAGCGTGGCGGCTGGGGCAGTCCTGCCAGCGCCGCCTGCACCAGCGCCGCGGTGGCACGGTGGTCGGGGTGAGGGTCGCGCCGCCAGGGCACCAGCACGGTAGCAACCTGCTGTTGCAGCAGGTATGCGCGCAACCGTGCAACAGCGGTTGCAAAGCCAGGTTCGGCCGCAGTGCCGGGCACCTGGCTGTCGGGTAGCTCAAGTAGTAAAGGCTCAGTTGTATCGGCTCCCAGAACGGTGAGGGCGTGGCGGAATTCGCCCTCGCGCACGGCCCGACGTGCGGCGGCCGAAAACGTTTTCGAGTTGGGGTGCGACATGCTGCCATCGCTCACCAGCACGGCGGCAGTGGGCTGGCCCGCTTGGTGTAGCAGTGCTAGCAGCCCACCGCAGCCCAGGGCCTCATCGTCCGGGTGCGGGGCAATAGCTACAGTCGAGCCAAGGCTGGCGGCAAAGTCGGAAGGCCGCAGCGGATATTCAGCAAAAGGAAGCAAAGCGGGAACAGAAAAAATCTGACAACAAGGATTCAACTGCTAAAATTCTTTGCCATCCAGCACAAACCGGCCGACATCGGCCAGGGCGGCATCGGGCGCGGGCTGGCGCAGGTAGTGCGTCAGGTCGCGGTGCAGGCGCTCGAAAGGCTGGGGGCGCAACAGGCCCCGTGCGCCCACGCAGCGCTCGGCCAGGCGCAGCATGTCGAGGCAAATGGTTTCGATGGCGGTGCGCATCATGTTGGCATACGCCACCGTGGTTTCGGCCCCTTCGGCGGTGGCAGCGCCGGGGCGGGCGGCATGTTCCGCCGCGCCGCGTACCCATTGGCGGCCGCTTTCGAGCAGAATAGCCATTTCGCCCAGGCGCTGGCGCTGGTAAGGGTCGTCGGTTCGGCCTAGGCCGCGCAGGAAATTCCGGGTTTCCTCAAACACTGCCTCGGCCCCGCCCAGCTGCACCGCTGCAAATCGAATGGCTCCGCCGCTGAATGCCGGCTGTTGGTAATACGAATTGGGCGACCCGATAAGGTCATCGGCCTCCAGTTCGATGCCCGTCAAATCGGCCCGGAAGCTGGCCGTAGCCCGCATCCCCAGCGGCTGCCAAAACGAGCGGTCGAGCACTGGGGGCTGCACTTCGGCCGGCAGCACAAACAGCTGCCAGCCCTGCCCATCGGGCAGCGCCCCGGTGATGAGCGGCCGGCTTACGTGCCCGGCCCCCGAGGCAAACGTTTTGGCGCCGCGCAGGCGGTAGCGCCCATTCGGCAGCGCTTCCAGGTGCACGCCCTCGGCCGGGTCTTCCGTGTTCCAGACGCCAAACAGGTGGCCCGCGCGGGCATCGGCAGCGTAGCGCGCCACCTGCGAGGCACTGCCCAGCTGCTGAATAAGCAGCAAGGCGTTCAGGTGGCCTTCGTACACGCGACCTACGGCGAGGTTGCCACGGCCCACGTGCTGCAGCACCCGCAGGAGCGGTAGCGTGGCCGCCGAATCATTAAGCCCGGCCCCGCCAAAGGCCACTGGCAATGCGGCTGTAAGCAGCCTGGCCGCCGCCAAATCGGCAAATGACTGCGTGGGGAAGCCCCCTTCCACATCGGTTTCGGCCGCCTGGGCAAATAGGTGAGGAGCTAAGTGGGCCGCAGCTGCTTCGGCAGCGGCGGGCGAGGATAAGAGCGGGTTGGTAATGGACAAAATGGTCGTTGAAGCAGCGATGATATCTAAAAAAATAGTCTTGCAGCTGCGGCAGCGTAGTAGTTCAACGCTGAAAGCTGGTTGACCGCGGAGTTCCAGGATAGATATCAACTATACTTAAGAAAACGGCCCAGTGTTCGGCCAGGCTGTTGCGGTACAGCCATAAGCGCTGAAATATTCGCTGGTAACAATTCGGTAACGCTGCGGCAGTCCCGCGCCGCCTGGGCCCGGCCCTACCTTTGCCCCGGCAATTGTGCCTTCCCAAACCGCCCGTTTTATGTCGTCCCGTCCCATTCGCGCAGCGTTGCTTTCCGTGTACCACAAAGACCGCCTGGCCCCCCTGGTACAGGTGCTACGCCAGCACGGCGTCACGCTGTACTCCACCGGCGGCACCCAGAAATTCCTGGAAGACGAAGGAGCCGAGGTAACTGCGGTAGAGGACCTCACCGGCTTTCCCGAGGTATTTGGCGGTCGTGTAAAAACCTTGCACCCCAAGGTGTTTGGTGGTATCCTGCACCGCCGCCACGACGTGGGCGACCTCGCTGAGGCCGAGCACCACGCCATCCCGCCCATTGATTTGGTGGTGGTCGACCTCTATCCCTTCGAAGAAACCGTCGCCAGCGGTGCCGAAGAGCAGGACGTGATTGAGAAAATCGATATCGGTGGAATCTCACTGCTGCGGGCCGCTGCCAAAAACTACCGCGACGTGCTGGTGGTGAGCAGCCGCGACCAGTACGCCGCCGTAACCGAGCTGCTGACCGCCAAAAACGGCGCTACCGACCTCGAAGACCGTCGCCACTACGCCGCCGCCGCCTTTGCTACCACCTCGCACTACGACACCGAGATTTTCGGCTACCTGAGCCAGGGCACTGAAGTCGCCGGCTCGGCTCTGCGCCTGAGCCAGCAGCCCGGCACGCCGTTGCGCTACGGCGAAAACCCGCACCAGGCCGGCACGTTCTACGGCGACCTTTCGGCCCTGTTCGACCAACTGCACGGCAAGCAGCTCAGCTACAACAACCTAGTTGATGTGGACGCCGCGGTAGCCCTGATGGCCGAATTCACCGATGGCGCGCCCGCCTGCGCCATCCTCAAGCACACCAACGCCTGCGGCGTGGCCCAAGCTGCTACGCTGCGCGAAGCCTACCTCAATGCCCTGAGCTGCGACCCTACGTCAGCCTTTGGCGGCGTTATCATCGTGAACAAGGAAGTGGACGCGGCCACCGCCGCTGAACTCAACCAGTTGTTCTTCGAAGTACTGATTGCGCCCGGTTTTGCCGCCGACGCGCTGGCAGTGCTCCAAAGCAAGAAAAACCGGATTCTACTGATTCAAAAGCCAGTTGCTTTCCCACAAAAGCAGGTGAAAACCCTGCTCAACGGCATCATCGAGCAGGATGCCGACCGTCAGACGGAATCGGCCGACGATTTCCGGGTTGTCAGCCAGTCGGCCCCTACGGCCGACGAAACGGAAGCCCTCGTGTTCGCTGGCAAAATCTGCAAGCACACCAAAAGCAACACCATCGTGCTGGCTCGCGCCGGCCAGTTGCTGGCTTCCGGCGTCGGCCAAACCTCGCGCGTGGATGCGCTGCGCCAAGCCATTGAGAAGGCTCACACTTTCGGCTTCGACCTGCACGGCGCCGTGATGGCCTCCGACGCCTTTTTCCCCTTCCCCGACTGCGTGGAAATTGCCGGCGCGGCCGGCATCCGCGCCGTGGTGCAGCCCGGTGGTTCTATTAAAGATGCTGACAGCATCAAAGCCGCCGACGAGTTAGGCATGGCCATGGTGCTCACGGGTACGCGCCATTTCAAGCATTAACTGTTTCAGTGGAAGTAGTGTAACGAAGAAATTCGTACTGCTTCCACCGGTCCCGCTAATAAAATAACCAAGCCCCGGCCCCGCATAGGAGTCGGGGCTTTGCTTTAAAGCAAGCTTTTATTTTAAGAAGGAACTGCATCACAATTCAGGGCTGGTGGCAATAGAGGAAAGATTGCCGCGTTGCGCTCCGCTCCACTCGCAATGACGGATGGAATCCCATAATCACGTTCACCATCCCGGCGCAAACCTTCCGTACCTTTGCACATTATTCAGGCTGGCTTTAAAACCAGACTCCGCCTTATTGCCGCTAACTCAATGGGTTTCTTTAATTTCCTGACCAGCGATATCGCCATCGACCTGGGAACGGCCAATACGCTCATCATTCACAACGATAAAATCGTGGTGGATGAGCCGAGCATCATCGCCAAAGACCGCACCACCAATAAGGTCATCGCCGTGGGCCGCCAGGCCCAGCAGATGCACGAAAAAACGCACGATAACATCCGCACCATCCGCCCGCTGAAGGACGGGGTAATTGCCGACTTCCACGCTGCCGAGGAAATGATTAAGGGCATGATTAAGATGATTGACACGCGCAATCGCCTGTTTCAGCCCTCGCACCGCATGGTTATCTGCATTCCCTCGGGCATTACCGAAGTGGAGAAACGCGCTGTGCGTGACTCCGCCGAGCACGCCGGAGCCAAGGAAGTCTGGATGATTCAGGAGCCCATGGCCGCCGCTATCGGTATCGGTATCGACGTGGAGCAGCCCGTGGGCTCGATGATTATCGACATCGGAGGTGGTACCACGGAAATCGCCGTTATCGCGCTGTCGGGTATTGTGTGCGACCAGTCGATTAAAACGGCGGGCGACGTGTTCAATCAGGATATTCTCGACTACATGCGCCGGCAGCACAACCTGCTCATCGGCGAGCGCTCGGCTGAGCGCATCAAAATTGAAGTGGGTGCGGCCCTTACTGAACTCGATGTGCCACCGCCCGACCACGAAGTCCGCGGCCGTGACCTAATGACGGGCATTCCGAAGGTTATCAAGGTAACTTTCTCTGAAATTGCCATTGCCCTCGATAAGTCGGTAGCTAAAATTGAGGAGGCCGTGTTGAAGGCCCTTGAAATTTCGCCGCCCGAGCTGTCGGCTGATATTTACGAAAACGGCATTCACCTCACCGGCGGCGGTGCCCTGCTGCGCGGGCTGGATAAGCGCCTGGCTGCTAAAACCAAGCTGCCCATTCACATTGCCGAAGACCCGCTGCGTGCCGTGGTGCGCGGTACTGGTAAGGCCATTAAGGATATTCAGGCCTTCAAAGGCGTGCTGCTGACTTAAATTAAATGAGGAATGAAGAATGAGGAATGAGGAATTGCCAGCCGGTAACTCTTCATTCCTCATTCTTCATTCCCAATTCAAGACACCCCGTGCGGAACCTGTTTCTTTTCCTTTTTCGCTTTCGCGGGGCGTTGGTATTTGTATTGCTGGAAATCTTTTGCCTGTACTTGTTCGTCACCAACAGCTCGTATCATCGGGCCGCGTTTTTCAACTCCGCTAACACGTATGCGGGCACCGTGTTGGCCCGTCGCGCGCAGGTAGCCGACTACTTCCTCCTAGCCGAACAGAACCAGCAGCTGGCCGCCGAGAATGCCAGCCTGCGCCAGCAGCTGTACCCCGCCGATTCGGCGCGGCGCGAGGCCGACTCGGTGGCGCTACCGCCCGCCCGGCGCGATTCGCTGCGGCGCGTGCGCTACCAGCGCCCGGCCCGCCGGCCCGACACGTTGCTACTCGGCCAGCGGGGCATTGCAGCCCGCGACCCGAGTTATCCACTTATTCCGGCCCGGGTTATCAACAATATGCTGCGTAATGTGGATAACTACCTTACTCTGAACGTAGGCAGCGCCGATGGCGTGGTGTCGGGTCGGGGTGTGGTGGCGGCCAATGGTGTGGTGGGCCGGGTGAAAGTGGTAAGCGAGCACTACGCCACCGTGACCAGCCTGCTGCATTCGGAAACCCGCATTGCCTCCAAAATCGAGCGCGACGGCACCATCGGCACCATCCGCTGGCTGGGCGACGACCCCACTCACGCACTGCTCGACAACGTGCTGCGCGAAACCAAACTCGTTAAGGGTGATACTGTGGTGACTTCCAGCTACAACTCGGTATTTCCGGAAGGCATTTTTATTGGTACCATCGACTCGTTTGTGAAGGAGCCCGACAAAAACTTCTGGACCATTCGGGTGAAGCTGGGCATTAATTTTTCAAATCTGACCTACGCGTACGTCGTTACCAACCGCCAGAAGGCAGAGCGTGACACTTTGGAAGCCCGTACACTGCGGCCAATTCCGGCCGCTACTCCCAAGGCCACCCCAGCGGCGGCCCCGAAAGGAGGGAAGCGCCCATGAGTGGCCTGCGTGACATTATTGTGCAGCTGTTTCGCTTCGTACTCTATGCGGGCGTGCACGTGCTGCTGATTAGCCGGCTGGTGCTTTTCGACCTCGGCTGGTGCTTTCTGTACCTGGGCTTTCTGCTGTTCCTGCCGCTGCGCACGCCCATTGTGGTGCAACTGCTGCTGAGCTTCGGGATGGGCCTGGCAATGGATATATTTTACGACACGGGCGGGCTGCACGCGGCGGCGGCGGTGCTGCTGGGCTTCGTGCGGCCGTGGGTGTTGCGCATTCTCACCCCGCGCGACGGCTACGACAGCGGCGACACCGTGAACGTGCACCAGATGGGCTGGCAATGGTTTATGGTGTACATGCTGCTGCTGGTTGTGCTGCACCATGCCGCGTTTTTCGTGCTGGAGCTGGGCAGCTTTCGCCATTTCGGCACCACGCTGGGCAAAATCCTGGTGAGTGCACTCTTTACTAGTGTCGCGCTGTTGATTATCCAACTGCTGTTTTATCCGGTGCGGCGCGGGCGGCAGTAGGATGCAGCCTTTGCTGCGTCGGGCGTTCGCGCCGCTACCTGTTTTGCTAATTATTCAACGACTGACGCAGCAAAGGCTGCGTCCTACTTATGCAATACCTAGAAGGCCGCAAATACGTCGTGCAGGGCATTTTTCTGGTGGTGGCCCTCATCTTTTTGACGCGCCTGTTCTTTATGCAGGTCTTGGATGGCACCTACAAGCTGGCGGCCGATAAGAACACGCTGCAGCGCATCGTGCAGATTCCGTATCGTGGGCTGATATACGACCGCAAAAACCAGCTGCTGGTGCAGAACACGCCGGTGTACGACCTCATGGTGGTGCCGCGCGAGGTGAAGCAACTCGATTCGGTTCGCTTCTGCGAGCTACTTCAGATTCCACTCGAAGGACTACGGGCCAGTTTGAAAGCCGCGAAGAAGTATTCGCGCATCAAGCCCTCGCCGGTGGTGCAGAACCTGACCACGCCCGACCTGGCGGCTATTTCCGACCGACTGGCGGACTTTCCGGGGTTCCGCATTCAGGCGCGCATGGCGCGCGCTTACCGCACAACCAACCTGGCCCACGCGTTGGGGTATGTGGGCGCCATCACGCCAGCCTTCCTCGAAAAGCCGCGTTATGCCAAGTACCAAGCGGGTGAAAACGTGGGTATCTCGGGGCTGGAAGCCTATTACGAAGACACGCTGATGGGCCGGCGCGGCGTGCAGTACAAGATGGTGAACGTGCGCGGCATTGAGAAGGGCAAGTTCCGGGGCGGTGAGTTCGATACGCTTTCCGTAGCCGGGCAGGATTTGCACCTGAGCATCGACGCCGAATTGCAGGCTTACGGTGAGAAGCTGCTGGCTGGCCGGCGCGGCTCCATTGTAGCCATCGACCCCAAATCGGGCGAAATCCTGGCTTTTGTGTCGGTGCCGAACTATACCCCGCAATTGCTCACGGGCAAGGGAGCAGGCAACCGCTACATGGCGCTGCTCAACAACCCCGACCGCCCGCTTTTCGACCGCCCGCTGATGGCGACGTACCCGCCCGGCTCGGTATTTAAGCTGGTGAACGAGCTGGTGGCTTTGCAGTTGGGAGTAGTTACCCCTAGCACTGCTTTTGAGTGCAACCAAAAGCTGGTGCGCTGTACCCACCGCCACGAGGCGCCGCGCAACGTGAGCATTGCCATTAAGCAGAGCTGCAACCCATACTTCTACCAGGTGCTGCGGGCGGCGGTGGTGCGGGGCCAAGCCCCCAACAAGTACGAAGATGCTCACATTGGCCTGGCGCAGTGGCAGAAAATGGTGAAATCCTTCGGCCTGGGTGAAAAGCTGGGCGTGGACATGAGCCAAGAAAAGCGCGGCCTGATTCCGTCGCCAGAGTTCTACGACAAGAAGTTTTTCAACAAAAAGGAAAACCGCCAGCACCGCTGGAGCTTCCGCAACGTGTACTCGCTGGCCATTGGGCAGGGCGAAATTGGCATCACGGGCCTGCAAATGGCCAACGTGCTGGCCACCATTGCCAACCGGGGTTGGTACATCACGCCGCATTTTGTGCGCGGCATTGGCCAGGGCGGGCCGCTGCCGCAGTTCCGCGAGAAGCATTTCACGGCCATCGATACCACGCTGTTTAAGTACATCATCCCGGGTATGCAGCAGGTGGTAGATGGCAACGGGGGCACCGGCGAACTGGCTTCGCTGGCTCAGTACGGCATTTCGGTGGCCGGCAAAACCGGCACCGTGCAAAACCCCCACGGCTTCGACCACGCCACATTCGCGGCTTTCGCCCCAGCCAACGACCCCAAAATTGCCATTGCCGTGTTCATCGAGAACTCCGGCTTTGGCGGTACCAGCGCCGCCCCGGCCGCCGGCCTAATGATAGAGAAATACCTGCGCGGCAAAGTGGCCCCCTACCGCCACCGCATGGAGGACTGGATTATGTACGGCGACTTCACGAAGAAGCTGCACGGAATGTAAGCGTTAGCCAAGTTGTCCTTTGTACGTCATGCCGAGCGCAGCCGAGGCATCTCGCTTGGGTTAGTAATCAACTGCTGTTAAGCAGGCGCGCCAGCATCAGCTAATTCAATCGCGAAGGTGTCATTGATTAGTGGCGGCACGCGAGATGCCTCGGCTACGCTCGGCATGACGTTGTTTTCCTTAAAAGTGCCAACAATTCGCCGCTTGGCCGGGTTGTAGCACCTCCCCAACCAATCGCATAAACACATGGAATCCCTTCAAGGAAAAGTCGCGCTCGTAACGGGCGCGGGCAAAGGCATTGGCCGCGCGGTGGCTTTGGCACTGGCTGCCGAAGGCGTGCATGTCGGCCTGTTGGCCCGCACCGATAGCGACCTGCAAACCCTCGCCACCGAAATTAAAGCCGCCGGCGGCACGGTAGCTACCGTAGTGGCCGACGTGGCCGACCGCGCCGCCGTGAACACCGCCGTGGCCAAAATTCACGATGAGCTGGGCCCGATTGATATCCTCATTAACAACGCCGGCATCGGCAGCTTCGCCAAATTTCTGGAGATGGAACCCGAGCAGTGGGAGCATATCATTCAGGTGAACCTGATGGGCACCTACTACGTAACCCGCGCCGTGCTGCCGGTGATGATTGCGCGCCAGACCGGCGACATCATCAATATTTCCTCTACCTCGGGCCTGCGGGCCGCTGCCGGCAGCAGCGCCTACAGCGCCTCCAAATTTGCCATTATGGGCCTTACCGAGGCGCTGATGCAGGAAGTGCGTAAGCACAACATCCGCGTGTCGGCCCTCACGCCGAGCACGGTGGCCACGCCGCTGGCCCTCGAAAATAAGCTCACCGATGGCAACCCCGACAAGGTGATGCAGCCTGAGGACCTGGCCGAATTCATGGTGTCGCAGTTGAAGCTGAACCGTCGCATTTTCATTAAAGAGGCAGGTATGTGGTCGACTAATCCGTAATGGAGTGATTATAATAGGTAGCCAAAGCGCCCCTGTGACGTGAGTTACGGGGGCGCTTTCCTTTTGCGTTTTTTCAATGGAGTATAAGCGCGGGTATATTCATCAATCAAATGAACCGTCAACTGATTTGCCATGAAAATATGCCGCTTTGCATTGCTGCTAGTATTGCCTCTGCTGGGCATGAGGAAATGCGAGAGAGAAGTAGCGCCGACGTTTACGCTGCCGCCAGCTACTCAAACCGGTGCCAATACTTTCGGATTTGTACTCGATGGCCGCGTATGGCGCAACTATGGCTGGCTACCCTACACCGCCGCTGAAAGCGATAACCTGAGTAGTTCTTATGTTCCACATGGCAGGTTCACCTTAAATGCGGGACTAATTGACCGCAACCGGTACGAGAGGTTCTATCTGTTTTTAGACAGTTTAGTAAACACCGGAACGTATCGGGCCAACGCTAACGTGGCATCGGGTGCCACACGCCGGGCAGAAAGGATACTGATTTTTAGCGGGGAATCAGATAAGCTGTACTACGGCTATTCGCCGAATGGCACAAAGACAAATGTCACCATTACTAAACTTGACACAGTTAAGCACATTATTGCGGGCACCTTCGAGGGCGCAGTAGCGCAAAGAGTTGACTCGACCAAACAGGTCCGTATTACCGACGGGCGGTTTGATATCAAGTATCAATAAAACTACCCTACAACTCCTCGAATGGCACGTTCTGAATCGGGTAGGACTTCCAATCCTGAAAATCAAAATGCCACCATTCGGCCGGCAGCACCGTGAAGCCGTGGGCTTCCATGTGGGCGCGCAGCAGGTCGCGGGCCTCGCGTTGGGCGGTGGTGCCACCCCCGAAGACTGCGTAGGAGCGGGGGCTCATCTCATCGTAAGACCCGGTCATCTCGATTTCGCGGCCGGTGACGAGGTCGCACAAACTCAGGTCGACGGCGCAGCCGCGGTTGTGGCGGGAGCCCTTGCGCGGGTCGGCCACGAATTCCTTTTTGTCGGCCGGCGTGTGGTCCCACATCTGCTTGGTGATGCGCCAGGGGCGGTAGCCGTCGAACACCAGCAGGCCGTAGCCTAGCGGTTTTAGTTCGGCCTGGACCTGCGCCAGGGCTTCGGCGGCGGGGCGCTGCAAAAACGCCCGCGCCTGCGGATAGAGCACCCGGCCCATGAAGTTTTGGGTGGTTGCGTAGCGGATATCCAGCCGAATGCTGGGGTCGAGCTTGGTCAGTTCTACCAGTTCGCCAGGGCGGAAGGGACCGGCTTCGTGCGGTGGCCGGGCCGCGCAGCTGCTGACGATGCTGAGTAGCGCAACTAGCCACAACTGCCGCAATAGAAGTTTTATCATGGGATAGGTGAAGACAAAGGAGACGTTAATAAACAGAAAAAGCAGCTCATCAAGCTGCTTTTTCTGTTTTCGGAATCGAAAGCAAATGCTACAAAATCCCGCTCAGAAAGCCGGGCACAATGCCCAGCAGAAGCGTGAGGAGCGCCAACACTACCAATGTCGCATTCTGGATGCCATCAACTGGCACAGCCGTAGCATTGTCATCGGCTGGGCGCAGGTACATGGCGATGAGGGGGCGCAGGTAGTAGTAGAGGCCCACCATGGTCATGATAACCGCGAACACTACGAGGCCAATGTTGCCCTGGTTCACGGCCGCAATCAGCAGGAAGAGCTTGCCCATGAAGCCACCAGTGAGCGGAATGCCGGCCAGCGAGAGCATGGCCACCGTCATCACAAAAGCCAGCAGCGGGTTGGTTTTACCCAGGCCGTTGAGGCCGGCGTAAGAATCATCCTGGCGGTGGTCGGTCACCAGTTTCAGGACCCCGAATGCAGCTACTGTGGCGATGGAGTAGGCCAGCGAGTAGAAGAAGATGGCGCTGGCGGCCTCGCCCTGCAACACGCCCTTGCTGGCTACCAAGCCAATGAGCAGGTAGCCGGCGTGGCTCACGCTGGAGTAGGCCAGCATGCGCTTGGTGTTGGTTTGGGCAGCCGCACCCACGTTGCCAAGCAGCAGCGTGAGGGCGCACATGGCCTGAATGGTGGGCATCCAAAAGCCTTGGGCGGCGGGCAGGGCCACGGCCAGCAGCTTGAGGAAGGCTGCAAAGCCAGCGGTTTTAACCACCGTGCTCATGAAGGCGGTGAAGAAGGTAGGAGTGCCTTCGTACACGTCGGGCGTCCAGAAGTGGAACGGCGCGGCCGATACCTTAAAGCCAATGCCGATAATCATCATCAGAATTCCGATGTAGAGCATGGGCTGCAGGCTAGCGTTGGCGGGCGCAGCTACGGCGGTGGCCAATTGCGAGAGGGCGAACGTGCCGGTAGCACCGTAGAGTAGCGCGATGCCGAAAAGCAGGATGCCGGTGGCAAACGCGCCCATCAGGAAATACTTGAGGGCCGCTTCGTTGGAGCGGGAGTCGCGCTTGTTGCTGCCGGCCAGCACATACATGCAGATGCTCAGGATTTCGATGCCCAAGAAAAGCATTATCAGGTGGTCGTAGGCAATCATCATGATGGCCCCGACCAGCGAGAAGAGCAGTAGCGCGTAGTATTCGGCCAGGTTGGGCTCGCCCGAGGTTACGTAGCTGCGCGAGAAGGGCAGCAGCAGAATGGTGGTGAGTAGCACGATACCGGTGAAAGCGACCGTGTAGTTATCCACCACCAGCATGTGGTTGAAGTAGGGCGCGTGCACGACGTTCCAGTCGGCGTAGTTGGCCCCGAACACGGCCAGCAGCAGCAGCATGGCGCCGGGCAGCAGCACCTTGTTCGAGCGCAGAAAGCCCAGGAACAGGTTGAGGATGCCGAAGACGGAGAGGAGAATGATGGAGGTCATATCGGGTAACCCCACCCCCCGGCCCCCTCCCCAGTAGGGAGGGGGTGCCAGGCGATATGCTGGGGCTCTTGGTTAAGTAAATCAAAAGCCCCTCCCCATCGGGGAGGGGTTGGGGTGGGGTTACCGGCCAACCAGCCCCAAAATGTTCGTGACAGCCGGCTCCGAAATGTGCAGGAAGGTGTTGGGGAACAAGCCAATCCAGAAAACCAGGGCGATGAGCGGCACGAAAATCAGCAGCTCGCCGCCGGTGAGGTCGGTGATGGTTTCGGAGAACGACGAATCGGGGCCGAGCATCACGCGCTGGAACATGCGCAGCAGGTACACGGCCGAGAAGATGATGGTGAGGCCCGCTACCGCGCCCACCCAGGCGTTGTACTGGAACACGCCTTCGAGCAGCAGAAACTCGCCCACGAAACCGCCGGTGAGGGGCAGCGCCACCGTGCTCAGCAGCATGATGAGAAAGCAGACGGAAAGCAGCGGCGTGCGACGGGTGAGGCCGCCGAGGTCGGGAATGTAGCGGGTGCCGGTGCGGCGCTCGATGGCATCGGCCACCAGGAACATGCCCACCACGTTCACGCCGTGGGCCAGCATTTGGATAACGGCGCCTTGCATACCGATTTGAGTGAGCGAGAACACGCCGGCCGCCATCAGACCCACGTGGCTAAGCGAGGAATAGGCAATGAGGCGCTTCACGTCGCGCTGGCGAATGGCGATGATGGCGCCGTAGATAATGCCGATGACGGAGAGGATGATAACCGGCTTTTGCCACTGGCTCACGCCGAGCGGTACCACCGGCAGCAGCCAGCGCATGGTGCCGTAGATGCCCATTTTCAGCATGATGCCCGAGAGCAGCATGGTGGCGGGAGCCGGGGCTTCGGTGTAGGTGTCGGGCTGCCAGGTATGGAAGGGGAAGATGGGCATCTTCACGGCGAAGGCGGCGAAAATCAACCAGAACAGCCACGACTGCTCCGAGGAACTGAGCTTCAGGTTATAGAAGGCCGACAGCTCCGAAGAGTGCTGGGCCAGCGAACCGGCAGCCGGGCCAGTTTGCAGGTAGAGGTACACGAAGCCGGCCAGCATCAGCAGCGAGCCGACCACGGTGTAGAGGAAAAACTTGAGGGTGACGGCCACGCGGCGCTCGCCGCCCCAGGCGCCGGCCAGGAAGTAAATCGGAATCAGGGCCACTTCCCAGAAGAAGTAGAACAGGAAGGCATCGAGCGAGGTGAACACGCCGAGCAGGCCCGTTTGCATGAACAGGATGAGGGCGTAGAACGTGGACGGGTTGTCGTAGTCGCGTTTGAAGGCGCTGAGCAAAATCAGCGGCACCAGGAAAGTGGTGAGCAGCACCAGCAGCAAACTCAGGCCATCGAGCCCAATGTGAAAGTTGATGCCAGCCGACGGAATCCAGTTGTAGTTCAGGTTGAAAGCTTCCGAGCCGTGGGTTTTGAAAGCGAAGGCCGCATAAGCCGCGAGGGCGAATTCGAGGAGTGAAGCCCCAAAAGCGAGGGCGCGGGCGGCGGCTCCCTTAACGAACAGCAGCAGCAGGGCAGCGGCCAAAGGGAGAAAAAGCAGTACAGCAGTCAGCATCAGCAGGCGGATTGGGCGCGTTGCGACATGGGGGAACCCGTGCGCAAATTGACCGCAAACTTACGCACGGACTAGGAAGGCACCACCGTTTCTGTACAACTTCTGCTAGCGGGCCACTTTGCGGCTGATGCGCTTAGGCCTGTTGGCGACGAACTTTGGCGCTCATCTCATTCGCTTCTATGGCAGCCCCCATTCTGCGCGTGGCCCGGCCCACCGATAATCTGCCCGCCCTGCGGCGTTTTTACTGCGACGGTCTAGGCCTGCGGCAACTAGCCGCCTTCACGGCTCACAACGGCTTCGACGGCCTCGTGCTGGCCCACCCGCAGGCCCCGTATCATCTGGAATTTACGCATCAGCCCGGCCACATCGTGGGCCGCGCTCCCACTCCCGACAACCTCCTCGTCTTCTACCTGCCCGATGCGGAAGAGTGGCGCGCCGCCGTGCAACGGATGGAAACGGCCGGTTTCGCGCCGGTGCCCTCCTACAACCCCTATTGGGATGCGCACGGCCGCACGTTTGAAGACCCCGACGGCTACCGCGTGGTGCTGCAGCAAGCAAGGTGGGCGCCGCACGAAGCCTTAGCGGTGACGGTGCGTGATTTTCGCTCCGGCGACCAGCCCATTTTCCGGCAGCTAAATGAGGAATGGATTTCGCGCTACTTCAGGCTGGAGCCGGCCGACCTGAAGGCTCTCGAGCACCCAGAAGAATACATACTGGAGCCGGGCGGAAGCATTTTATTTGCCGAACTGGACGGCCAGGTGGTGGGCACTTGCGCACTTATCAGGATGGGCGACGGCCGCAGCTACGAGCTGGCTAAAATGGCGGTGTCGCCGGCCGCGCAAGGCCAGCAGATTGGCTATCTGTTGGGCCAGGCGGCGGTGCAGCGGGTTCGGGACCTGGGCGGTGCCCGCCTGTATCTGGAAAGCAACTCAAAGCTTGCACCAGCGTTGGCACTGTACCGCAAGCTTGGTTTTCAGGATTTGGCTGAGCCCAACCCCTCGCCTTACGCCCGGGCCGACGTGCAAATGCAGCTGTTGCTGACCTGATGCCTGCGCTTATGCCTGAAAATCCGGCCGTCGTTTCGCGCCTCGCGCCCACGCCCAGCGGCTACCTGCACCTCGGCAATGCCGTGAACTTCGTGCTCACCTGGCTGCTCACGCGGCGCGCCGGCGGCATGCTGCACCTGCGAATCGACGACCTGGACCGTGCCCGCCTGCGCCCGGCCTACCTCGCCAACATCTTTCGCGTCATCGACTGGCTCGGCATCGACTACGACCACGGCCCTACGGGTCCCGACGACTTCCTGCGCCACCACTCGCAACTGCTGCATCTGCCCGAATACAACCGCACGCTGCGCAGGCTGGCTCAGCAGCCCGGCCTGGTGCAGGCCAGTCAGCGTACCCGCACCGGTGGTCCCGACGCACCCGTCCCGCTCGAAACGCCCGGCGCGCCGTGGCGGGCGCATGTACTGGCGGGCACTAAAATCAGCTTCACCGACTACTGGCAAGGTGAAACCCTCGTGCCGCTCGGCGCGCTCATGCCAGATTTTGTGATTCGTAAGAAGGATGCCGTCGCGGCCTACCAAGTGGCTTCGGTGGTCGATGACCTGCGCCTTGGTACCAATTTAATTGTGCGTGGACTCGACTTGCAGCCCAGCACGGCCGCACAGTTGTGGCTGGCCAGCCAGCTTTCGGAAACGGCGGCGTTCAACGCATCGCGCATTCAATTCTACCATCATCCACTGATGACGAATGCCGCAGGCCAGAAGCTCTCTAAGTCGCAGCAGTTGCCGGTTGACGCGGGCGTATTGAGTGGTCGCGAAGGGCCAGAAATGGTTTTCGAAGCCATTACTGATTTGTGGGGACTACCGCCCGGTAATTCTGGTTCTTTGGAAGAACTAATGTTCTGGCTACCGGATGATTGGAATTATCTGCACTTCAATGCTTAGAAACACGGGCCCTATCGCACTTCCTTCTTGAACTGCTCGGCCCAATGGTCGGCCAGCCGGGTCGGTTCTGGCAGCTTGTAGCCGCGCAGGCAGGCCAGCGTGAGGCGCGTAGCGGTGGCCTGGTCGCAGCGGTGGCCGGGGCTCACGAACAGCGGCAGCACTTTGTCCTTGCTGCGGATGACTTCACCGATAAGCTCGCCGGATTTGGCATCGATAAGGGGTTCGATGTTGCCGCGCTCGATGCCGGGCTCCTGGAAAGTGCCGGTCAGCTTCTGCTTGGCCACGCCGAAGGTGGGCATATCGAGCAGCACGCCGAGGTGCGCGGCAATGCCCATGCGGCGCGGGTGCGCAATGCCGTGCCCGTCGACCATAATGATGTCGGGCTTGTTTTCGAGCTTGGCGAAGGCGTGAATTACGTTGGGCGCTTCGCGGAACGACAGGAAGCCGGGCACGTAAGGCATGTCTACCGGCCCGTAGTTGTAGACTTTCTCCACCAATTCCAGCGAGGGAAATTTCAGCACCACAAACACTGAGAGGATGGTGTCGGGCGTAGGGAACGACGAATCGCAGCCGGCAATCAGACGGGGTTCGGCAGCCAGTGGCTCGTGGCGCACGCGCTGGCGCATTTCCTGCTGCTGCTCGGTGAGGCTTTTGACGAGGGCGGGGTCGGGTGGGGGGCCGGGCGGGCGGTAGTAAGCCATTGTGGGATTGGTAGGTGCTGGATTGTAGCTGATAAACTCAAAAAGCCCTGTATTAGCTCGACCGTAGTATCTTGTGGCGGTGAGGGGCGTATTAGGGCCATACGTTTCTTCAACGGCCATGTCTGATTCTGCTTCCGAACCCTCCGAACAACCCGCGGCTACCGGCTCCGGCCCGCTACTCGAGCGCCGTTATTTTATTGATGTGGCGCGGCCCCGCAAGTCACCAGCCCAGCTCATGGCTGAGGTACAGGCCGACGTGCCCCGCTTCTCGCCCGATGCGCTGGCCAATTTCAAGAAAAAAGACGGCGACGACGGGCCAATTAAGTTGGGCGACGAGTTCCACATCACCATCCTCGGCCCCTGGAACGGCTCTGTGCGCGTGACCGAAATCAGCGCTACTTCGTTCGAGTTCATCACCCTCGAAGGCCACCCCGAGGCCGGCCGTATCCGCTTCGAGGCGCACTACCGCGACCAGGCGCCCGAGGTGCTGCGGTTTGAAATCCGCTCCTCGGCCCGCTCGCGCGACGGGCTGGTGGCCTTTGCCTACGACACCACCGGCGGGGGCAAGCTGCTACAGGAAGCCACCTGGACAGCCTTCTGCCAGCGCGTGGCGGCGGCCAGCGGCGGCCAGGCCCTGGGCAATGTGGTAGTCGAAACCTTCCGGCACGATGAGTCCGGCCATGTTGAACACACCCGCCATGACTAGCCAAGTTGCCGCTGTTCCCACTTCGGCTAAGCCACCTGTCTGGGAGCAGTACCGCGCCCGCATCGAGACTTATACCGATGCCAAAGTCAACTACGACTTCGCACGCCAGAACGAGTACACCAGCGCCACCGGCTGGCGCCTAGACGACTACGCTACCGACCTGCCCGCCGAAGCCCCCGGCCCGCCCGAAGCCGCCGGCTCGTTTGCTGCCGCCCAGGACGTGCTGCGCCGCTATGCCTTCCCGCCGCCCGACCTCATCACCGGCTACTTCGACCCCAAAGTTCCCCTCGAAAAGCGCATCATGCTACTGCGGGCGCGTTTTCTGGTGTTCAATTTTTACTTCGGCGTGCGGGTGAGTGAGGTGACCGACGAAGCCTCGCGGACCACGCCCGACGGGCCCGAGCGCGTGTGGGGCTACGGCTACCGCACCCTCGAAGGCCACTTCGAAAAAGGCCAGATTGACTTCACCATTCACAAAAACCTGACGACGGGTGCGGTGCAGTTTCGCATCCACGCCGTTTCGCAGCTTGGCCAGATTCGCAATCCGTTTTATTGGCTGGGGTTCAAGTTGTTTGGCCGGATGCTCCAGCGCAAGTTCGCCCGCGAGTCGCAGCGCCGGATGCGGAAATTGGTGGCGGTCCAGCTGGCCGGGAAGCCCTTGCCGCCGCAACCTTTGGCGGTGCCGGCCGGTTAGGATTGAGCGTCATGCAGAGCGCAGCGAAGCATCTTGCCCGCCACAAGCAATCCAATCGATAGGATTAGTGGCGGCACGCGAGATGCTTTGCTGCGCTCTGCATGACGTGCTGATTCAACCCTCAACCTTCAAAACTCAACCCTTTTATAATGCTTCCAACGAAAGCTTACGCCGCCCCGGCCCCCAGCGTGTCTCTCGCTCCTTTTGATTTTGAGCGCCGCGAAGTCGGCCCGCACGACGTGCTGATTGATATTCAGTTTTGTGGCGTGTGCCACTCCGACCTGCACCAGGTGCGCGACGAGTGGGGCGCGGGCATTTTCCCGATGGTGCCCGGCCACGAAATCGTGGGTCGCATCACCAAAGTGGGCGACCACGTCAAGAATTTCAAAGTGGGCGACCTGGCCGGCGTGGGTTGCATGGTCGACTCGTGCCGCACCTGTCCCAGCTGCCAGGAGGGCCTGGAGCAGTACTGCGAAACCACCGGCATGGTGGGCACCTACGGCGGCACCGAAAAGGAAACCGGCCGCCCCACTTACGGCGGCTACTCCAGCCAGATTGTGGTGGATGAGAAGTACACCCTCAAAGTATCCGAAAAGCTCGACCTGGCCCGCGTGGCCCCGTTGCTGTGTGCCGGCATCACCACCTACTCGCCCCTGCGCCAGTGGAAGGTGGGCCCCGGCCACCGCGTGGGTGTAATGGGCCTCGGCGGCCTCGGCCACATGGCTGTGAAACTCGCCGCCGCCATGGGCGCCGAAGTAACCGTGCTCAGCACCTCGCCCAACAAGGAAGCCGATGCTAAGGAACTTGGTGCCCACAAGTTTGTGGTAACCAAAGACGAGGCGCAGCTGAAAGAAGTGCGCAGCTATTTCGACTTCATCATCAACACCGTGTCGGCTCCGCTCGACCTGGCTTCGTACCTGAACCTGTTGCGCCGCGACGGCACCATGATTCTGCTGGGTGTGCCGCCCGAAGCTCCGCAAGTGCACGCCTTTAACCTCATTGGCAAGCGCCGCCGCATTGCCGGCTCACTCATCGGCGGCATTGCCGAAACGCAGGAAATGCTCGACTTCTGTGCCGAGCACAACATCATGTCCGACATCGAGCTGATTGATATCAAGGACATCAACGAGTCGTACGAGCGCATGCTGAAGGGCGACGTGAAGTACCGCTTCGTGATTGATTTGGCCACGCTGAACAACTAGCCTGACGGTATGCGTCCCGACATCGTTCGGGCAGCAAAATAAAAAAGAGGCTTCTGCTGCTGCGGAAGCCTCTTTTTGTTGCTCTTGTAAGTAGCGATGCCGCCGCAATCGTCCGATGGCGCAAGCTCCGGTCCGACCGCCCTAGGCGGTCCGACCGGTTATCGTTGTATAAGCAGAACGTGCTAGAACATGCCAGAACGTGCTACCGACGACCGGTCGGACCGCCTAGGGCGGTCGGACCGGAGCTTGCGCGTGCTGCTGCGCGAACAAGCACTACTGCTTGCTGAACACGTACGGGTCCTGCTCCAACCCATCATTCACGCGAATTTCCAGCGTTTTCACTTGCCCGTTTTCGATGGTGAAAGCGGCCGGGAAAATGCCGTAAGCGGCATTGGAAAAACTGCTGCGAAAAGTGTCGCCGTCCATATATTCCAGCGTGGTGGTGAGGGTGGGGTGGTGCGAGAAGCGCACGAGCAGCTGCTTGCCCTTGGGCTCGACTGTGAGGGTGCCGTAGACGGGGTGCTGGTAGGTGCCGGCGTAGTCTTTCAGGCTGCGGGCGGGCTTGTTTTTCTTGGCCACGCGGGCGGCGAGGTCGGCCACATTTTTGGCGGTTTCGGCGTTGCCGTTTTTGGCGAACCCGTAGAGCTGGCGGCTGCGGTCCACGTAGGGCACGCCCAGGTAGGCATCGAGCAGCTGGTAGCGCAGGGCCTCGAAGAAGCTCTGGTTGTCTTGATTGGTGAGCACGGCGAGGCCCAGGTTCACTTCGGGCACAAAGCACACGTTGGTCACGAAGCCGTTGGCCCCGCCCGTGTGCCAGAAAATCTGGCGGGCGTTGTAGTCGGCGGAGTACACGCCCAGGCCGTAGGTGCGGAAGTGGCTGGGGAAAATGGGCGACCGGCTTGCGCTCACCAGCGTGTTGCCCTCGCGGGTGCGGCGCAGGGTGGCCCAGGGCATAATGCGCTGGCCGTTGTATTTGCCGCTATCGAGCTGGAAGCGCAGCCAGTGGCCCAGGTCATTCACGCTGGAAACCAGGCTGGCGGCCGGCCCGAAGTTGTCGACTTCATCGAACGGCACCCGCGTGAGCGGGCCAAACGCCGTGGTGTAGGGCAGCGCGATGTTGGCCCGCTGGCTGGCCCCGGCCGTGACGGGGTAGGTGTTGGCCATACCCAGCGGCGTGAGCAGACGCTGCTGCACGAAATCCTGCCAGGTAGTGCCGCCAGTAGCTATCGGAATGATTTCGCCAGCCGCCAGGAAACCGTAGTTGCTGTAGCCGTAGCTCTGCCGGAACAGGCCCGTGGGCTTCAGGTAGCGCACTTTTTGCAAGATTTCGGCCCGGCTCAGGTTGGAATCCCAGAAGGTGAAGTCGCCCTGGAAAGTTTTGGTGCCCATGCGGTGCCCCAGCACGTCGCGGATGGTAACCAGCCGCGTGCTGACCGAGTCGTAGAGCCGGAAATCGGGCAGGTACTGGCGCACCGGGTCGTCGAGCTTGAGCTTTTTTTCCTCCACCAGCTGCGAAATGGCGGTGCCAGTAAAGAGCTTCGAATTGGAGGCGATGAGGAACAACGTATTGCCATCCACGGGCTCGGACTTGCCCATGGCCTTCACCCCAAAACCCTGCGAAACCACGACTTGCCCGTCCTTCACTACCGTTACGGCGAGGCCGGGAATGTTCCAGAGCTTGAGGCCGCGCTGCACGTAGCTGGCTAGGCTGTCGCGCACGAAGGCATTGCCAGAACTGGCCGTTTGGGCATAAGCGGGAGTGACGAAAGCAGCGACCGAAGCCAGCGCAGCCAGAAAAAACAGAGGACGCATTAAGGAGTCAGAAAAGGTCAAAAAAGAGCCGGCTGCATCACCCTGAGGTGGTGCAGCCGGCTCAAAGCTAAGCAGGCTCGGGGCGACGACTTACGAAACCCGCTGCCAGGAACCCGATTATTTGGTGAGGATGGGCGAGGTCTTCAGTCCATCGCGAAGCTGGCCGTTTATAGTGGCTTCGCGGCGGGTGATGCGGTAGCCGGAGCAACGGCTTTCGCCGGGCTCTTCCTTCAGCACAACGTTGTTAATGTCGTAAGTGCGGTTAGCGGCCGGCACTACCAGCCGGAAGCTGCGGGCAAATGTGTTCTGTCGCTCAAAATCGGGCAAGGCAAACTGCGGCGGGTACCCTGGCCGATAGTAAATACCGAATTCCGGATTTTTGGAATTTGCCGTTGCAGCAGTTGGCTGGCGTAGCGTGTCGTCCATGGACTGGAAATCGGCGTCACGGTATCGCACGATGTAGGCCGAGCGCACCTCCGCCTTGCGGAACCCAACACCAGTACTGGCCATTGTATCGGTGCTGAAAGCCAGCGTGAATACGGGCGGTGGGCTCATGTTGGCCGGGCAGTCGCAAGCCGGCAGGGCTACGGCTGCTGCCAGCACCCCCACAAGGCGGCGCAGTGGTAAGGAAAAAAACATGTTAATATGGGTTGAGGAAAGGTGTAAAAACGAGTACTCCTCACATGACCCGTCGCATGGGAGCTAGGGTTGCGTTGGCTCGCGCAAGTAGGTTCGGCGCGGGCTTTTTGCGCCGAAGCGGACCATGCCAATCAACCACGACGCAAAGCTTCAGCGCCCGCAATCTGATGAGATACTGCGTGGTGGTGTTACTGCACCACCACGCGGCGCATGGCCGGCCCGGTGGGCAGCGACACGCGCAACGAATACAGCCCCGGGGCAAGGCCCGCCACCGCAAATCCGGTGGGGCCGGCGGGCGTGATGGTAGCCGGCACGGGGCGGCCCAGTGCATCGAGCACGCTGATGCTGGCGGCCACCACCGGCGCGGCCACGCGCAGCGTGAACGGGGCACCGGCCGGGGCAGGGTTCGGGAAAAGCTGCAGTTGGGTTTCGCCCCGGCGCTCGGCCAGAGTAGCCAGTACCTGGCTGTTCAGGCTCGCGACCTCGGTGCTGGTGAGGGCCCGGTTGTAGAAGCGGCCCTCATCAAGCGAGCCGTTGAAGCCTAGGCCAAAGCGGCTGATGACGGTTTGCACACCGGTGGTGCTGGCGCTCGTGCCCGGGCTGGCGTTGGAAATGGCCGTGCCCTGCGCGCCAATGCTAAAAACGGTGCCCGAAACGCTGCCAAAATTGGGGTTGGGCGAGTTGTTGACGAGGGCCTGGGCCACGCCATCCACAAATACCTGAATGCGGTTGCTGCTGCGGCTCACCACCACGGCGGCGGTGTGCCAGGCGTTGTCGTTGTAGGTGTTGGTGGTGGAAAGGCCAATGCCGTTGCCCTGGGCCGCGTTGCCGCCGAGGCCGAAATATACTTTGCCCACCCGGCTGTTGTCGAAGCCCAGAAACCAGCCCTGCGCGTTGGTGTTGCCAGCGGTGGCGCTGCTGCCCTGGTTGGTGAAAAACGCCTGCGTGGCCGACGAGATTGTTTTGAAGCCAATGCTGAAGCTGTAGTCGCCGGTGATGCCGAAGTCGAGCAGGCCATTCGGTACAATCCAGACTTCGCCGGTGCTGGTGAGGCGCAGGGCGGCACTGGCGCGGTTGCCGGCATCGGGGCCGTAGGCAATGTTGGTGGCGCTGTTCACGCCCATGTTGCCGGTGGCATCGGTGGTGGCGTTGTCGAAGGGAAAGCGGCCGAGCAGGCCGGTGTTCAGGCTGCCCTGGGCGTGGGCCGAATAAGCCAGCAACGTGGTGGCCAATGTGGAAAGGGTAAAAAGCTTCATGCGCAACGGAAGTAGGGGAAGTGAATAAACACGAGGAAGCCGGCGTTAAAATGAAGCCGGGTTATGTAGCTGTTTACTTTAGAAATCAGCGCTGCCGTTATTCAATGGCTGCTGGTGCTGCGGCCTATACCGCCCGCCGCATGGGCACGGGCGTAGCGTCGGCGTACACAATGTGTTCGTCGCGCACCGGCTCTTCGCCCCGAAACTTCTGCAGGATGCGGGCCGTGGTGATGATGTCCTTCTGGCAGTAGTGCGCAATGCGGGGCAGGTCGTTGTCCTCCCAGTACACCCGCGCCACGTCGGCCCCGGTAATGTCGTCTTTGGGCGTGGGAATGCCGAAGAGCGCAGCCAGCAGGTTGAGGGAGGTGTAGGACTTGCGGTCGCCGAATTTCCAGAGCTCCATGGTGTCGTGGTGGGGCACTTCCCAGGGCTTTTTGCCGGCCAGGTCGAGCTGCGGCGGTAGGGGCAGGCCGTTGATGAGCAGGCGGCGGCCGAGGTAGGGGAAGTCGAACTCCTTGCCGTTGTGGGCGCAGAGCAGGAAGTTGGGCTTATTGGCCAGCAGCCCGGCGAAGTCGCGCAGCAGCTGCTTCTCGTCGTGGTCGGCGTAGCTTTTCACGCGGAAGCGGACAATTTCCTCCTGCTTGTCGACCACAAAATAACCCACCGACACGCACACCACCTTGCCAAACTCGGCGTAGATGCCCGCTTGCTCGAACAGGCTGGCGGCTGAGAGGTGTTCGGGGAAGGGCTCGGCGGCCTGGGGGCGGCCGGTGTAGCCCTGCTGGCGGCGCAGGCTCTCGCTCTTGTGCTCCCAGAGTTGGCGCAGCATGTCGTCGAGGCTGTCGTGGCAGTCTACGCAGGGCACGGTTTCGATGTCGATGACGAAGAGCTGGTCGAGCGGAGTGCGGTGCAGGTGCTGCATGATAGAGGCGAAAGAGCAATTGGAACAGCTGGTAGAACCACCAATAAACCGCGCGTATGGTCACAGGTTGGCCGTATCCCGAACGTGCCGGGCTTTCCCAAAGCTAAGCCAAATCCCCGCCGCTCGGAAGCCAGTGCTGTATTTTCGCCACCATGTTGTTTCAATTTGGTCCGCGCAGCTCGCTGCTATTGCCTTTTGTGGTGCCGGGGGCGTTGGCCACGCTGTGGCTGCTGGGGCGGGCGGTGCGGCGCAGCACCACGCCCGACACACTGCTGGCCCTGCTGATTGGGTTGCCTACGCTGACCATTGCGCAGTGGATGCTGGGCTATGCCGGTTGGTACGACAGCCACGATGGCTACTCCATCTTCATGTTTTACGTGCCCTGGCAGTTGAACGTGCTGCTCGGGCCGGCCTACTATCTGTACTTCCGCAGCCTCACCAACCAGGAGTTCCGGCTGTTGCCCCGCGCGTGGTGGCACTTTCTGCCGGGTCTGCTCATCATCAGCCTGTTTGTGGCGGCGGCGGCTTACGACCTGCTGTGGTGGCACGGGGTGCGCGGCCAACCGCTGCCGGCGCACTTCGGCACCAAGGGTTCCGCGGCCGAATTGCTCGACGCGCTTGACCGGCCGGTGGCCTACCTGGTCTACGTGCTGTTGCCGGCCTATGGCTGGCGGGTGCTAAGCGACTACCGCCGCTACCGTCGCTACCTCGACGACAATTTCTCCGACCCCGAGCGGCTGCGCTTCGCGGGGTTGCGCCAGCTGCTGCTCATCCAGGCCCTGAGCCTGGGGCTGAGCCTGCTGTTCACGGTAATGGATGCGGCCTTCACCTTTGATTATGCTGCGTCCTGGAATTATTTCGCCTTGCGCGGACTGCTTATTTACGGCCTCATCGTAGTGGGGCTGCAGGCCAATTATGCCGCCGCGTCCAGCCCCTTGCGCTTCGAGCCCGACGCGCCTACCGGCCCCGCCGGGGAGCTACAGCCGGCGGCCGTGCCGGACGCGGCGGAACCAGCCGCCGCGCCCGTCGAAGTCCTGCCGGAAACAGCCGTGGCCTTACCACCCGAGCTGCACCCCTGGCGCGAGAAGCTGCTGCGCCTGATGGCCGACGAGCAGCCCTGGCTGGATCCCGAGCTCACCCTCACCGAGCTGGCGCATCGGCTGCGCACCCACCCGGCGCTGCTGTCCAAGGTCATTAACGCGGGCTGCGGGCAGAACTTCAACGACTTCGTGAACACCTACCGGGTGCAGGAGGCCCGCCGCAAGCTGGCCGATGCGCGGTTTGCCCATTACTCGCTGGTGGGCGTGGCGCTGGAGAGTGGATTTAACTCAAAATCAACGTTTAACCGCGTGTTCAAAAAGTTGCTGGGCCAGGCTCCTAGTGAGGTAATGCGTCCCAAAGCATAAGTTGGGACGCACCAGATAATGGTTTGGGGCGCTGCGCGTGGGGCAGGGGAGGACCTTTGACGCAGTCTTTACCCTATTCCAATCCGGCCATGAGAATGCTGCCATCACGAAGAAATAACACGGGCTTCTGTAACGTTTGGCCTGCGGCTCAGATAATGAAGGTGCAATCCGAAACTATTGCCGCCCAGGCAGGCAACCTAGTCGCGCCTGCTTCCATCTGTCCCTTCAATTCCCTTTCCTTTTTTCTGCTGATGAAATTTGCTACCCTCCGTCCGCTGGGCGCGTTGCTGGCGGCTGTCCTGCTGGTGCTGGCCCGCCCCGCTGCCGCCCAGACGCCGGCTGCTGCTGCTACTCCGGTCCCTGCTGCCACCGGCTCGCTCACCGGTACTGTGCTCGATTCGCTGAAGCGCGAGCCCGTGCCCTACGCCACGGTGGTGGTGCTGCCTCCGCTCTTTTCCGCAACACCCCCCGACAAGCCCATTACAGGTGTGGCCGCCGACGAGTCCGGCCGGTTTTCCCTCACCAAGCTTAACCCCGGCCTCTACCGGCTGCGGGTGAGCTACGTGGGCTACGGCACCCAAACCCGGGCCGTAACCGTGACCACCGGGGCTACTGCTATTCCCGCGTTTCAGCTGCCGGTGGCCGGCACGGCGCTGGCCGAGGCCGTGGTAATTGGTACGAAGCCGGTGGTGGAAATGCGCCCCGACCGCATGATATACAACGCCGACCAGGACGTGACCAACACCGGCGGTACGGCCGCCGACGTACTGCGCAAAGCCCCCCTGCTGGCCGTGGACGGCGACGGCAAGGTGACCATGCGCGGCTCCGGCAACTTTAAGGTGCTGGTGAACAACAAGCCTTCACCCACGCTGGCCAGCAACCTGGCCGAAGCCCTCAAAAGCATCCCCGCCGACCAGATTAAGAGTGTCGAAATCATTACCACCCCGCCGGCTAAGTACGACGGCGAAGGCACGGCCGGCATCATCAATATCGTGCTGAAAAAAGGTGTCGACCGCGGGCTGAACGGCCGCGTGGGCGCTTCGGGCGGCAACCGCAACACCAGCCTGAGCACCGCGCTCAACTTCAAAAAGGGCAAGTTCGGGTTCACCTCCTCGGCCAACACCGGCACCTGGAACAACTTCAACGAGTTTGAGCGGGCACGCTACGGCAAGCAGGATGGCTCGGCCCTGACCCAGAACAGCACCGGCAAAAGCAACGGCAACTGGTACTACGGCACGCTGGGCCTGGACTACGACCTGAGCGAGCACCAGAGCCTGTCGTTGGCCGGCTCGGTGAACGGCTATTTCGGCGATGATACCAGCAACCTGTTCAGTACCTACACAACTCCTGCGCAGCCGGGCCAGCTGTTCAGCCGGGGTACCGTCAACAACTTCAGCGGCGTGAACGGCGAGCTTACGGGCACGTACACCAAGACCTTTACCCAGGCCAAGCGCGAGTGGAGCATTCTGGGCCAGTACGCCAACAACAGCAGCACGTTTGGCTACGACTACAACCAGTTCCAAAACTCCTACGTGACCCGGGAGCCCGGGCAGGCCAGCTACCGCGAGCGCAGCCAGGGCCGCACGCCCGGCCACGAATACACGCTCCAAACCGATTTCACGCAGCCTTTTGGCGAGAAGCAAACCCTCGAAACCGGCCTCAAGGCCATCTGGCGGCGCACCGGCTCGGTAGCCGACGTGGCGGGCCTCACCCTGGGCCAGAACCTGGATTTCGTGAACCTGCCCGACCGCGCCACCAACTTCAGCTACGACCAGAACGTGCAGGCGGCGTACGCCACGTACTCGTTTGTGGCCAGCAAAAAGCTGAGCCTCAGTCTGGGCGGCCGCGTGGAACGCACGTCGCTCCAGGCCGATTTCCAGACCACTGGCAGCGACATCCCGCCGCGCAGCTACATCACGCCGCTGCCCAACGGCAACGCGCAGTACTCGTTCAGCGACAACAACAGCGTGCGCCTGGCCTACAGCCGCCGCATTACCCGGCCCTACATCGACTACCTCAACCCCTTCGTGAACCGCAGCGACCCGCAGAACATTTCCTACGGCAACCCCGCCCTCGACCCCGAACTGACGGACTCTTACGAGCTGAGCTTCAATACCAACGGCAAGGCCGGCTCGCTCAATATTGCGGCCTCGGCGCGGCGCACGGGCAATGCCATCGAGGGGGTGCGCCTGCCTGCCGGCACGCCTGGCGTCACGGTGCAGACCTTCGCCAACGTGGCGGCCAATGCGTTCTACCAGGTCAATTTCTACGGCTCGGCCAAGCCGGCCAAGGGCTGGGACATCAGCGGCGGCCCCGATGTGCAGTACATCGTGCGCCGCAGCCCCACGCTGGGTATCGAGCGGCGCGGCTTCACGGCCAGCATGAACTTCAACACGTCCTACAAACTACCCAAGGGCTTCACGGTGCAGGCCTTTGCCTTCGGCTCGCTGCCCCAGCCCGGCTTGCAGGGCACCGGTCCGGCCAACCTCTACTACCAGCTGGGCGGCAAAAAAACCTTCCTCAAGGAAAAGGCCGACCTGACCCTCAATTTCGGGGCGCCCTTCAACAACTCCTGGGCTTACCGCAGCACCACCGTTACGCCCTCGTTCGATGAAACCAGCACCTACCGGGCCTTCCAGCGCAGCTTCCGCCTCAGCTTCGGCTACCGCTTTGGCCAGGCTCAGCAAACCAAGCGGCGCAAGTCCATCTCGAACGACGATGTGAAGAGCGGAGGCAGCAAGCAAGGCGGGCAGTAGAACCGTAGCGCGGACTCTGCGAGTCCGCGTTCCAACTGGTTGTATATACAACTTAAACGGCGCGACAGGGCGCGGACTCATCAGAGTCCACGCTGCTTCAGGTGCCGCAGCACGTGCTGCCGGTAGGTGCTGCTCACGGGCAGCTCGCGCGCTCCACCCGCAGCACGTTGCCGCTGAGACGCTCCACGCTGGCCAAGTTCATGAGGTAGGAATGATGGGCCAATCCCTGCTCATATTGCGGCGATTTGGCGGTAATGCATTGTCCCAATCGGCGATACATTCGTTCTGGCGCCCTCCATTGTCCAAGCCCTCGCCGCCGCTATCTAGCTCATGAAAAATATTCGGAAATACGCGCTGCTGGCCCTGAAACTGTTGCTGGTAGTAGGGAGCATACTGGTGGGCCGGTACCTGCGCCATGCCGGCCACCCGGCCGCCGCCACTGGCCATTCGTGGCTGGCCACGAGTGTTCTGTTGGTGCTGGTGCCGCTGGGCTTCCTGGTAGCGGTGGGGCTGCACGAGCTGGGCCACGCCCTGATGGGCCAGCGCCAGGGTTTCCGGTTTCACTGGCTGACAGTAGGACCGTTTACGTGGAAGATGCGTGACGACCGGCTGCGATTTGAGTGGAATAAAAGCCTGAACACGGCCGGCGGCATGGTGCTGAGTACCCCCGTCGGCGAACACAACCTGCGCCGCCGGTACATGGCTTTTGCTGCCGGCGGGCCGCTGGGCAGCGTGGTATGGGCCGGGTTGGCGCTGGGCACCTACGCGTTGCTGCCCGCGCCGGCCGCGGAGATGGGCCGGTTGCTGCAGGTGGCCTTGGTTACCAGCGGCGGTCTCTCGGCCCTGCTGGCGGTGCTCACCCTCGTGCCTCTGCATCTGGGCGGCTTCTACAGCGACGGAGCCCGGGTGCTGAACCTGTGGCGCGGCGGCGCGGCCGGGGAGCTCGAAATCGCCGTCACGTCGGCGATGGCGTGCACGGTGAACGGGATGCGTCCCCGTGAACTGTCCCTGACGTTGCTCGAAGCCGCTGCCGCCCGGCCCGAGGAGCTGCCCTTCAAGCTCTACGTCCATTACTACCTCTATCTGGCCGCCCTCGACGCGGGCCAGACGGCGCAGGCTGCCCACCACCTGGCCGAGTACCGCGAGCGGCTGGCCCGAACGCCGGCAGGCTTGCAAGGCAGCGGCTGGCTGGAATTGGCGTTTTTCGCGGCCGCCTACCAGCACGATTTGCCCGCTGCCCGCGCTTTTCTGGCCCAGGCCCGGCCATCGTCCCTCATTCCGGCCGATGCGCGCCCCCGCGCCGAAGCCGCCCTGGCCCGCCTGGCAGGCGACGCCGACCAGGCCTGTGCCCATGCCCAGGAGGCCCTGCGTGAGCTGCCCCGCAACCTGGACCAGGGCAGCGCCCATTTCTACGCCGAATGGCTGGCCGACACCGTGCGCTGGGCCACCGCGCCGCCAGTCGCCGGGCTTCCAGCCGTTGCCGGGGCCATTTAGGCAGCCAGCCGGGGCTGATTCGCAGCTATCCGGGCCGGCCGTAATTCCGCCGTTGGCCCACTATTTTTCAATCGGAAAAACCTGGGAATTCCCCCGCCATTGCAAACCTCGCCATTTCAGCGCAGGTGCAGCTGGCGCAGTACTTCCTGGCGGTAGGTGTTGCCTACGGGCACTTCGCGCGGGCCCACCAGGAGCACGTTGCCGCTGAGGCGCTCCACGCTGGCCAGGTTCACGAGGTAGGATTTGTGGGTGCGCATGAACTGGCCGGCGGGCAGCTGGCTTTCCATCTGCTTCATGGTTTCGGCCGTGAGCAGCACCCGGCCCGAAGCCAGGTGGCACTTCACGAAGTTGCCGTAGCCCTCCACAAATAGCAGCTCGGCAAAACGCACCCGCTCGGTTCCGGCATCGGTTTTCAGGAAAATGGAATCGGGAACCGATGGGGCCACCGGTTCGGGTACTGGCGCTGTAGTAGGGGTCGCGCCGGCTGGGCTACCCGCCTGCAACCGGTTGATGGTTTTGATGAATCGCTCGAAGCGAATGGGTTTCAATAGGTAATCGACCACGCCCAGGTCGAAGGCATCGAGGGCGTGGGCGGCGTGGGCGGTGCAGAGCACCACGGCCGGCGGCTGGGGCAGGGCACGCAGCAGCTCCAGGCCGGTGAGCACGGGCATGTCCACGTCCAGAAACAGTACGTCGACGGGCGTGGTGCGCAGAAAGGTGAGCGCCTCCACGGACCCATAGCAACTGCCAGCCCAGGTAGCCAGGCCCGGCAGGCGGTCGAGGTAGGCGCGCATTACGGTGTGGGCCAGCGGCTCGTCATCAACCAACAGGCAGCGTAGGGGAGACAGCATGAAGAAATGGTGAGCTGGGTTGGAACATATTTTGACCCTTTGAGCGAATATGTTTCAAGCGGTGAAACATATTCGCTCAAAGGGTCAAAATATGTTCCATGCTGAGGCAGTAGCAACGGCTAGAATACCAGTTGCAGGTTGGCGGCGTAAAATGTGTCGGTGGCTTCCACCGCCAAACGGTGGCGGTTGCCGGGGTAAAACTGCGCCAGCCGGGCCCGCAAGGTAGGCAGCCCCAGCCCCGAAGGTGCGGGCCGGAACTGCGCCGGAATGCTGTTGCCGGTGCGCAGCGTCAGGCCGGTATCGGTTTGGGTGAGCTGGATGCGGATGGTGTTTTTGCCACTGGGGTCGATGGCATGCTTGAAGCAGTTCTCGACCAGCGGCAGCAGCAGCAGCGGAGCTAGGGGCCGGTCGGGGTGGGGCAGGTCGGTGAGGAATTCGACCTTGGTGTTCTCACGCAAACGCAGCTTTTCGAGGCCGATGTAGTTGGCCAGGTACTCGGCTTCGGTGCCCACGGTCACGGTGCTTTGGCGGGAGCTGTCGAGCTGGTAGCGCATCAGGCCGGCCAGCTGCAGCAGGGCCTCTGGCATCTGGTCGGGGGCGGCCAGGCTCAGGCCATACAGGTTGTTGAGGGTGTTGAACAGGAAGTGCTGATTGACCTGGGCTTTGAGCAGGCTGAGCTCAGTTTCGAGTTGCAGGGCCCGTAGTTGCTGCATTTGCAGGTGGCTCACTGTGCCACGGCGCACGTAGCGGGCGGTGGTGGCCAGCAGCAGGGCGGGCAACAAGTTGCTCGCGGCCTTTCCGGCCAGATAGCCTATCCGAAAGCCTATTCCGTACAGTCCCCCTGGGAATTTTACCGGCGAGGCGGTCACCAGCTCTTTCAGGAAGTAATGCAGCGCGCCGCCCGCCAGCAGCAGCCCGGCAGTGGCAAGGAGGTAGAGCGCCACGCGCCGACGCTCCAGCAAGTTGGCCAGCAACCAGAAGTGCGCATAAATAACCAGCGCCAGCACCGCTATCCATGCAGCGGACGACTCCAGGCTATGCATGATGCCAGTGGGAATGGGCTCTTGCCAGGCCTTCAGGCCATAGAACACCACCACCACCAGCCACACCAGGCCGTGACGCACGGCGCGCCGCCCAAAAAAAATCTGCGAAACTGTCATGCTGCAAAACTACAGGCCCCGGCAACCGCCCTCAACTAAATATGACCAACGGTGTTCGTCCGCGCCGGGCGGGCTTTGGTCACGGCATGGTCGCGGATGGTCACAAAGAAAATGGGCCTGACAACCCATTGGCGGACATTTGAGCCATCAAACCGCATCACCTACTCTGCGTTATGAAACGGCTTACCGCTCATTCTCTAGTAGCTGCAATATTCCTGGCAGCACGTATTCCGGTTCGGGCGCAGGCACAAGCCCTCACTCTGGGTGCGGGCCTGCTTACCGGGCAGGTGCTCGACCACAGTACCCAGGCCCCGGTGCCTTCGGCCGCTGCTTGCCATGCAGGCCATGGTTCCCAGGCAGCCCGGGCTCGTGATTTCTGGTGCCCTGGCTACGGCAGCGTGGCTGTCGCTGGGCCGGGTTGGAGTGGTGCTGGCAGTAGGCTATGGGATGCTGCGCCGCCGGCACATTGCCTGGTGAGCCTTTATAAGCACAAAATTGCCAAGTAGTTACGCTCGGGCAAATAGAAAAGCGGGGACTCCTAAGTAATGCACCCCTGCCATTCTCGATGCACCATTTATAACAAAGAAAAAGGTCGGTTTCCAGCCGCTCCACCTTCGCCCGCACTGCTCTCCACTCAATCTGCAAAACACCCTTTCACCCTCGGCTTTTCTCGCCTATTCTCTGCAATCAGATGAAACACTCCTTCCTGCCGCTGCTGGCACTGGCCAGCGTAATAGCTAGCGAGGCAGCCGCCCAGGCGCCCGCTGCAGTCCCCGCCGCTCGCCCCGCTGGTGCCCCCACCGGCATCCCCCCCGGCGCTCCCCAAACCGCCCCCGCACTGATAACGCTGCCCACTGCCCGCGGCAACGGCCGCATCAGCGGGGTGGTGGTGGACGGCGCCACCCGGAAGCCGGTGGAATATGCTACCGTGGCCGTGCTGCCCGCTACCGGCGACAAGCCCGTGGACGGCACCGTGGCCGACGACAAAGGCCGCTTCGCAATAAAGGGCCTGGCCGCAGGCGAGTACCGCCTGCAGCTGAGCTTTATTGGCTACGGCACCCTGACGCAGCCCGTGACCCTGGCCGACGGCAAAATGACCGCCGACCTGGGCACCATTGAGCTGAAAGCGGCCACCCAGCAGCTTGCCGAAGTAACCGTGACCGGCGAGCGGCCCGTGGTGGAAAGCAAGCCCGACCGCCTGGTGTACAACGCCGCGCAGGACAACACCAACAAGGGCGGCACCGCCGCCGACGTGCTGCGCAAAGCCCCCATGGTGAGCGTGGACCCCGACGGCAACCTGCAGCTGCGCGGCTCCGGCAACGTGCGCGTGCTCATCAACGGCAAGCCCTCGGCCGTATTGGCCGGCGACATTGCCACCGCCCTCAAGCAGCTGCCCGCCGACCAGATTAAGAGTGTGGAGGTCATCACCTCGCCCTCGGCCAAATACGACGGCGAAGGCTCGGCCGGCATCATCAACATCGTGCTGAAAGAAAACAACCTGCAGGGCGTGAACGGCAACGTGGGCCTGGCCGTGGGCACGCGCAACTCCAGCGCCAACTTTGGGCTGAATGCCCGCAAGGGGCGGCTCGGCGTATCGGCGTCACTGACCGGGTTTTCGTTCTACGCGCCCGGCGACCAGGAAGTGGACCGCATCGACCGGGGCGTGAGCGCCCAGGTAGTTGGGCAGCCCACGCAAAGCTTGGTAACCACCGGCCGCCTGTCGCAGCGCAACGACGGCACGGGCCTGGGCGGAGGCGGCAATGGCCGCATCGGGCTGGAATTTGAGCCCGCCACCAACCACGCCCTGAGCTTGTCGTTGAGCTCCAACCTGTTCGCTAACCGCTTCGACGTGGACATCAACAACCGCTACACCCTCGACGAGGGCCAGCCGGCCGGCACCAACCCACTTTTTGGCAACTACACCCGCAAGCAGGTGATGGACATGAGTTCCTACAGCTACGACCTGCTGGGCTCCTACACGCGCAGCTTTGGAGCCGGCAGCCGCCGCGAGTGGACGGTGCTGGGCCAGCACAGCCGCAACCGCAACAACCGCGACTACAGCCTGGAGCAGTTTCCCCTCGCCAACCCCGACTTTAACAACGCGCAGTACCGCGAGCAGAGCCCCAACCTGGCCCGCAACATCGAAAGCACGCTGCAAACCGACTACGTGCACCCGCTCACCGACAAGCAAACCGTGGAAGTGGGCGCCAAGATGATTCAGCGCACCGTGTACAGCGACTACGACTTGTACCGCAACAACGTCCTCGTGCCCAGCCTGAGCAACAAGTTCGACTACGACCAGGACGTGCTGGCCGGCTACGCCACCTTCGGCACCAACCTAGGCAAGAAGTACACCGCCAAGGTGGGAACCCGCGTGGAGCGCACCGACCTGCGCGGCAACTTCCAGAACCAGGAAAACGAATTCCGCCTAAGCTACACCAACGTCCTGCCCAACCTGGCTTTCACCCGCAGTCTCAAGCAGCCGGGCTCCTCGCTGCGGGCCAGCTACTCGCGCCGCATTCAGCGCCCCAGCATCTTCTACCTCAACCCGTACCGCAACGAGTCGGACCCCCGTAACATTCAGCAGGGCAAGCCCGACCTCGACGCCGAATTCACCGACAACTACGAACTGAACTGGAACACCTTTGCCAAAGGCACCAGCATCAACGTGGCGTTGTATTCGCGCCAAACCAACAACGCCATCGAGCGGGTGTACAGCACCGACGCCGACGGCCGGGTGCTTTCCACCTTTGGCAACGTGGCCCGCAACCAGAGCTACGGCATCAACCTCTTTGGCTCGGCCAAGCCGCTTCCGAAGTGGGACATCAGCGGTAACATCAGTGCCTACTACGTGTACCTGAGCAGCAAAATGCTGAACACCAGCAATAGCGGCGTGGTGTACTCGGCCAACATCAACTCGGGCTATAAGTTGGGCAAAGGGTTCAGCCTCCAGGTGTTTGCTATGCTCAACTCGCCGCGCCTGCAGCTGCAGGGCAAAAGCTCGCCCTGGCAGATGTATTCTCTGGGCTTGCGCAAAGACCTGTTCAAGGGCAAAGGCGACCTGACCCTGAACGCCGATAACCCCTTCAGCTCTTACGTGAAGCTGAGCAACGACTTCGATACCGGCCAGTCCACCTCCACCAACACCACCTACGTGTACAACCGCGGCATCCGCGCGGCCTTCAGCTACCGCTTCGGCAAGCTGGAAAACAAGCCCAGCCGTCCCAAGCGCAGCATCCGAAACGACGACCAGAAGGCTGGCGACGGCGGCAACGGTCAGGGCGGGGGCAACTAGGCCCACCGTCACCCCTTCACGCCTTATTCACGGCCTGGCAATGGACCTGAAAACCAAAGAAGCGGTAAAGGCGCTTCACCTTTTAGTTGAACTGCTCTGCAGAGGCGATTAAGGGGAGCAGCAGGAAAAATTGGTCACAACGCTTGTAGCAACCAGTCAGGAAACAATGTCTCAGAAAGAACCAAGTTTATCTCAAAAACCGTCCCGTCAGGAATGGCTGGGCATTCCCATATCCTTGTGGATATTATTTTGGTGCCTCTGGCTCAGCCTCAACCGCAACAAGCCTTTAAGCAAATATCATTTTGATAAAATGGCCATTCATTCCGTCATCACAGCTATCCCAGCTCATAACAAGGGATATCCGATAGTACGCTTGCGGAATAAGCGCAAGGTTCTGGTAAGGATTGCCGGCGTTGAAGGAAAGAAGTACCTGCAAGTGGGCGATTCTATCGTGAAACAACCAAAAAACGATACGCTAACGGTGTACCGGCGCTTGGCTGGCTACACAGAAGTGTCCGTTTTTGATTATAAGCATTCGGGCCTATTAAAGCGCTTCCGTCTCGCTCGTTAATTCACTTCAGGAAAGTTAAGTGAACAGGCCGATTAGCAAAAGGGGGTGTGGCCTTATCGTCTCACACTTCTCATCTTCCCACCTCAGCGCAGCTGCAGCTGGCGCAGCACTTTCTGGCGGTGGGAGCAGTGCACGGGCACTTCGCGCGGGCCCACCAGGAGCACGTTGCCGCTGAGGCGCTCCACGCTAGCCAGGTTCACGAGGTAGGAATTGTGGGTGCGCATGAGCTGGCTCCCGCAGGTGCGTCAGCAGCTGGCGGTGCCCATAGATGGCGCCGCTCGGGCATTGGGTCCGGAAGGAGTGGGCATTGGTCGCCTAAAAATGCGCCGGGCAACCAACCGGCAGCCATTTGCATCATCCTACTGCTCATCAACCCACACCCCCATGAAAACACCTTTTTTCTGCTGCCGGCCCCTTGTTTCTCTAGTAAGCACTTTGCTCCTGGCTCTGCCTGGCATGGCCCAAACCACCCCTTCTGCCACGCCGGCGCTGGCCGGCCAGGTGCTCGACCAAACCACCCAGGCCCCCGTGGCCTACCCCAGCGTGGGGGTGCTGCGCCGGCCGCTGGGCACCGTGGCCGACGACCAGGGCCGCTTTGCCCTTAGCCTGCCCGCTGCCAACGACCAGGATTCGCTGCGCATCGGCCTGCTGGGCTATGCCCCGCTTACGGTGCAAGTGGCCGCGTTTCGGCGGCAGCTGGCCCAGAGCGGCGGCCGCGTGTACCTGCGGCCGGCGCCCATGCAGCTGGCCGAAGTGGTGGTGCGGCCCGGCAAGCTGACCCGCCGCGTGGTGGGCAACAGCGCCAACACCAATCGCATACAGGGTGGCTTTGCCATGAATACCCTCGGCAAGCAGCTGGCGCAGGGCATTCACGTGCGCCGGCCCAGCACCCTCGAGCAAGTGTCGTTTCACGTGTCGCGCTGCACATACGACAGCTTATTCTACCGCATCAACGTGTACCAGGTAGTCGACGGGGTGCCCACCGCCAACCTGCTGCCCGAGCCGGTGTACGTGCGGGTGCGGAAAGGCCAGCTAAAAGACCGGATGGTGGCCGACCTGCGCCGCTTCAACATTAGCGTGCAGGGCGACATCGCCGTGGGCCTGGAGATGGTAAAAAACCTGGGCCCCGGCCAGCTGATGCTTGGCCTAAGCATGCTGCGCGGCCCCGTTTACGTGGCGCGCCAAAGCACCGCCGGTTGGGAGCGGATACACGGCTTCGGTGTGAGCATCGACGCAACCGTGGCGGAGTACAGAAACAATTAAATAAAGCATTAATTCGCAGGTTCCAGGCAACTGCCCTTTCAGCTTTTGCATCACTGGCCTGCCTGTCGGCTTGGCTGGCTTCGGGCGGGTAATAGCCGCCACCAAGCCGCGATTGCTGCTGCACTGCATCTTCCCTACTTCACCCCCTTTTTTCTCTGTTCCGCGATGGCCCTCACCATTACCAACCTCTCCAAAACGTACCCCAACGGCACCCAGGCCCTCAAAAACGTCAGCCTGGACATTCCCACCGGCATGTTTGGCCTGCTCGGACCCAACGGCGCCGGCAAGTCCAGCCTGATGCGCACCATTGCCACGCTCCAGGATGCCGACACCGGCAGCATCATGCTCGACGACATCGACGTGCTGCACAACAAGGAGGCCGTGCGCCGCGTGCTAGGCTATTTGCCCCAAGAGTTTGGGGTGTACCCGAGCGTGAGCGCCGAAGAGCTGCTCGACCACTTCGCCACCCTCAAAGGCGTGGCCAACGGCCGCGAGCGCAAGGAAATGGTGGCTGCCCTGCTGCATCAAACCAACCTTTACGATGTGCGCAAAAAGCACGTGGGCGGCTACTCCGGCGGCATGAAGCAACGCTTCGGCATTGCGCAGGCCCTGCTCGGCAACCCCAAGCTCATCATTGTAGACGAGCCCACGGCCGGCCTCGACCCGCAGGAGCGCAACCGCTTTCATAACCTACTGAGCGAGATTGGCGAGAACCTGGTGGTCATCCTCAGTACCCACATCGTGAGCGACGTGAGCGACCTGTGCCGCCACATGGCCATCATTAACAAGGGCGAAGTACTGCTCACCGGCGACCCGATTTCGGTGATGAACAACCTCCATGGCAAAATCTGGAAAAAGCTGATTGAGAAGGCCGAGCTGCCGGCGCTGCAAGCCAGCCAGCAGGTTATCAGCTCGCGCCTGTTTGCGGGCAAAACCATCGTGCACATTCTGGCCGACAGCGCGCCGGACAGCGGTTTTGAGGGCGTGAATCCGGATTTGGAGGACGTGTATTTTGCTAGTATTAAGAATTCAGAAGCAAGTAATAAGAGATTGAGTCATGCATAATTTCAAGGAATTGCATGTCTGGAAAAAGGCTATGGACACGGCACAGGCAGTGCACGCAATTTGCCAGCAATTACCGGATGCGGAACGCTACGGCTTGATATCACAGATGCGGCGGGCAGCCATATCCGTGCCGTCCAATATCGCGGAGGGCTCCGGCCGGGGCTCGAATGCGGACTTCCGACGGTTTTTGAGCATTGCTGGTGGTTCGGCTTATGAGTTGGAAACCCAACTTCTGCTTACTGGTCGCTTCAATTATTGTTCGCAGGAGCAGCTTGCCAGCCTATTGATGCAGATAAGCGAATTGCAAAAAATGCTTTACGGCCTGCGCAATAGCCTGCGCGACAACTAGCCAGTAGCGTCTTGCTACTTATTACTTACGTCTTGCTACTCAAACACTCATGTTCCTCCCCATACTTCTTTTTGAACTGAAATACCGGTTGAAGCGGCCGGCTACCTGGATTTACTTCGCCATCCTATTCGCGCTGGCGTTTCTGCTGGTGACGGCGGCGGGCGGCGGCTTCGGGCCCGGCACCGATGTGAGCATTGGCGGCGACGGCCAGGCGGTGAAAATCAACTCCCCGTTTTCGGCAGCCAGCATTGTGATGGTACTGAGCGTGTTCGGCGTTATCATCGCCTCCTCGCTGATGGGCAACCCCGTGTACCGCGACTTTGAGTACCGTACGCACCCGCTGTTCTACACCACGCCCATCAGCAAGTTTGGCTACCTGGGCGGGCGCTTTCTGGGGTCTTATCTGATTGCGGTGCTCGTGTTCACTGGACTGGGCCTGGGCATCGTGCTGGCCGGCGTTATGCCGTGGGTAGAAAAAGACCGGTTTCTGGCCAGCACCCAATTGGGCACGTATCTCTGGCCCTACCTCACGCTGGTGCTGCCCAACCTGCTGTTTACGGGCGCCATTTTCTTCACTATGGGCACGCTCACGCGCAACATTCTGAGCACCTATATTGGGGCGGTGCTGCTGCTGGTGGCGTACCTGGTTTCGAACGCTTATCTGCGGGATTTGAAGAACGAGCACCTGGTGGCGGCACTCGACGCCTTCGGCCTTTCGGCTTTTAGCTTCACCACCCGCTACCTCACACCGACGGAAAAGAACACCCTGCTGGTGCCCCTGTCCAGCTACCTGCTGCTCAACCGGGCCGTGTGGCTGAGCTTCGGGCTGGCGCTGCTGGCCTTTTGCTACGCGCGGTTCCGATTCTCCTCGCTGGCCTCGGAAAAGGTGTCGAAAAAGGTGCGGCGCGCTTCGGCAGCTGCCGCGGGCGCGCTGGCCGGGGCTGCCGATACGGATGGCCACGGCATAGCCGGCGGGCTGCACCTGCTGCCCCGCGTGACGCAGGTTTTCAGCAGGGGCCTGAGCTTAAGCCAGTGGTGGAGCCTGACCAAGCTGGAGTTTCGCGGCATTGTGCGCAGCCGCTACTTCGCGGCCATTGCGGGCGCCGGCGTTATCGTGCTGCTGGCTACGGCGTCCCAGGCGGGCAAAACGTTCGACACCACCACATTCCCGGTCACCAATAAATACCTGACCATCGCCGGCGGGCCCTTTTTCCTATTCCTGTTTACCATCATCATTTTCTACAGCGGCGAGCTGGTGTGGCGCGAGCGGCAAGCCGGCGTGGCCCAGATTGCCGACGCCGTGCCGATTCCCAACTGGGTGCCGTTTCTAAGTAAGCTGGCGGCGCTGTGGCTGGTGCAGGTGGTGCTCATGGCCGTGGTGATGGCGTGCGGGCTGGTTATTCAAACCTTTAAAGGCTACTTCAACTATGAAATCGGCCTGTACGTGCAGGCGCTGTTTCTCTACCAGCTGCCGTACCTAATGCTGCTCTGCGTGCTGGCGATGGTGACGCAGGTGGTGGTGAACAACAAGTACGTGGGCTTTGCCGTCATCCTGGTGTATTACCTAGCCGACCAGTTTCGGCCGCAAATTGGCCTGGGGCACCGACTGTTCGATTTTGGGGGCGGCACCACGCCCGGCCCGTACTCGGCCATGAACGGCTACGGCCACTTCCTGCCCGCCTTCTGGTGGACCAAGCTGCTGTGGTTCGGCGTGGCCCTGCTGATGGTGCTGGCGGCCACGCTGCTCTGGGTGCGCGGCACCGACACCACCGGCCGCCTGCGCGAAGCCCGCCGCCGCTGGGGCACCGGCAACACCGCCACGCTGGCCCTGGGCCTGCTCGTGAGCCTGGGCGCCGGCGCCTACATCTATCACAACACCAACGTGCTGAACGAGTACCTCAGCCCTAAGGCCAGCGAAAAGCAGCAGTTGGCCTACGAGCAGCAGTACCGCCGCTACAAGGACGTGCCGCAGCCCCGCGTCACGGCCATAACCCTGAACACCGACATCTATCCCAGTACCCGCGCCGTGCGGTTTCGGGGCGAGTTTATGCTGGTGAACAAGCACCCGCAGCCGCTCGATTCGGTGATGGTGAGTTTGCCCATCGAGCATCACCCGCAGGTGCGCAGCCTCGCGCTGGGCGCGCCCGGCCAGGCCACGCTCGCGCTCAACGACACCACGTTCGGCTTCCGCATCTACCGCCTGGCCCGGCCCCTGGCCCCCGGCGACTCGCTGGCCCTGACCATGGACCTGTTCTACCAGGAGCGCGGCTTCCCCAACGCGGGCTCCAACACGGACATCGTGTACAACGGCACGTTCGTCAACAACGGCTACCTGCCCGGCCTGGGCTACCGCGAAGAAGCCGAACTAAGCGGCGACCAGGACCGCAAAAACTACGGCCTCAAGCCCAAGCCCCGCATGGCCAAGGTCGACGACCTCAAGGCCCGCCAGAACACCTACATCGGCACCGATTCCGACTGGATACGCTTCCAGACCACCGTGAGCACCGAGGCCGACCAGACCGCCGTGGCCCCCGGCTACCTCAAAAAGGAATGGGTGCAGGACGGCCGCTGCTACTTCACCTACGTGATGGACCGGCCCATGAAAAACTTCTACACCTTCCTCTCGGCCCGCTACCAGCAGTACAAGGCCGAATGGGTGGACACCGCCGGCCACCGCACCATCCCCATTACCATCTACTACCAGCCGGGCCACGAGTACAACCTCAAGCGCATGGCCGAGGGCGCCAAAGACGCGCTGGCGTATTGCTCCCGCAACTTTTCGCCCTACCAGCACCGGCAGCTGCGCATCCTGGAATTCCCGCAGTATGCCTCCTTTGCCCAGAGCTTCGCCAACACCATTCCGTTCTCCGAGGCCATTGGCTTTGTGGCCGACGTGGACGACAACGACCCGGAGGATTTGAACATGCCCTACTACGTGACGGCCCACGAGGTAGCGCACCAGTGGTGGGGGCACCAGGTAGTGGGGGGCGCCGTGCAGGGCAGCACGCTCATGTCGGAAGCTCTGGCCGAATACACCGCCCTGATGGTGCTCAGCCACCACAACGGCTCTACGGCCATGCAGCGCTTCCTTAAGTTCGACATGAACCGCTATTTGCAGGGCCGCGGCTTCGAGCAGAAAAAAGAGGTGCCGCTGGCCCTGGTCGAAAACCAGCAGTACATCCACTACCGCAAAGGCTCGGTGGTGATGTATGCCCTGCAGGATTACCTGGGCGAGGACAAGCTGAACGGCGCGCTGAAAAAGTACGTGGCCGCTACCGCCTACCAACCGCCGCCCTATACCAACTCGCCGGAGTTCATCGGCTACCTGCGCCGCGCCGCGCCCGACTCGCTCCAGCCCTTCATCACCGACCAGTTTGAGCGCATCACCCTGTTCGACAACCGCGTGACGGATGCCACTAGCAAAAAGCTGCCCGATGGTCGCTACCAAGTCGACTTCACGGTGAAGAGCGCCAAGTTCTACGCCGACAGCCTCGGCAACCAAAGCCCCGCCGACCAGAGCCGCGACGCGCTGCCGGTGGCCATTTTCCCGGAACTGGGCAAGGACAAAAAGCCCGTGCCGCCGCTGCTGCTGGTGAAGCGCCGCCTGCACGCCGGCGACAACAAGCTCAGCTTTGTAGTCAACAAGAAGCCTGCCTCGGTAGCCGTCGACCCCTACAACATGATTATCGACCGCCGGCTCGGCGACAACACCAAGGACTTGTAGGCAAGCCACTGGCCTTAGTGCGCTTGCACGCACTGTGCTGTAAATGAATCTGTTTTAGAGGTTAAAAAAAGCCCCGGCCAACAAAGGCCTTGTCCTTACCCAAAACGCTTTGCCTGCCTGCTGGCGGCACTTGACCGGTCCGGTCCGACCGCCCTAGGCGGTCCGACCGGTTGAAGAATCCCCGGTTTTGCCCCGCCAACAACCGGTCGGACCGCCTAGGGCGGTCGGACCGGAGCAACGACCGCCGTTTTGGGTAAGGACAAGGCCAACAAAGGCCGGGGCTTTTTGCGGGCGACCTGTTCGATTACATCACGCTCTTCGAAAATCGTCTCACCAATGCCTCGGAAAAGAATCTGCTTAGGGGGGCGGTTCCCGGTCATTTTCACACTGAACAGCAAGAAGCTGGTAGCCGACAGCCTCGGTAGCGAGCGCCCCGCCGCAAACACGACTACCTATCGCTAGCCATCTTCCCGGCCCCAGGCAAAGACAAAAAGCCCGTGCCGCCGCTGCTGCTCACCAAGCATCGCCTGCACATCGGCGACAACAAGTTTGAGTTCCTCACCAGCCAGCAGCCCGCCAAGGTCTCGGTCGACCCTTGCCACGCATTCATCGACCGCGTGCAGAAGGACAACAGCTAGGAAGTGAAGCTATAAGCTTGCTAAACAGGCGAACGGCGCGAACGCAAAAATCCCCAGCCCGGGTGGCTGGGGATTTTTGCGTTCGCGCCACTGCTGTGGCTATGGTGGTCGGCGGCAAGAGCGTGGCTAGCGCATGTTGCGGTGCACCTCGCGCAGGTCGCGTTTGGCTTCCTTGCGAGCCGTTTTCAGGTAGAACTTGAGTTGTTGCCGGCGCGCCAACGGAATGGTCTGCTCGTCGGCCAGTGTCGCTGTCGATTCGGCGTTATCGGCATTCAGAGTCAGTCTTTCGTCGGCATAGCCAGCGAACGAAACCACTGCCTGCAGCGTGCGCGAACCGGCTGGCACGGTAAACTGGAATTCCCCTTCGGAGTTGGTTACGGCCATTTGCTTGGTGCTCACCAGCGTTACTACTGCGCCGGGTAGTGGCCCGTCGGGGGTGGTGATGCGGCCCAATATCACCACCGTGGGTTCAGAGGGCGGTGAGTAGCTTGTAGTGGGAAGCGAAACGTTGCTGGCCAGCATGGCCTGGCCATTGGCAACTGGTGCGGCAGCGGCCAGGCAGGCCGTAGCGAAGAAAAGCAGAGCGGTGCGCATCATAATACTAACTAAGAAAGTGGCGTATGAAGCGCTGCAAAGGTCAATTCACAGCGTAGTGGTACATGCGACTGATTTTGCCCATCCTACTGATTTTACATTCTATTGGGCCAATTGAAGTCCTCAACTGAAGTGAAATCCGCCCGGTGCAATGGGCGAAAAACCCCTGCCCATTGATGGGCAGGGGTTTTTTCGGCAGAGTGTGGGTTTGCAGAAAATAAAGGTGGGTGTAGGATGTATTTGCAGAAAGAAGGTGAGCGTAGAACGTTTGCAGAAAAAAGGTGTAGTAAGAGCAAAAGCAGCTAAGTAGCAGCCGTTTATTTGATAGTGTGGGGACGCAGCAGGTACAGCGAGCCCAGGGCCTGAACCGGGGCCATGCGCACTATTTCGTCCTGCAGGCCGCCGTAGCCGCAAGTCAATTCGATAAGCTGAGCGTCAGCGGGCACGCGCAGTTCGAACTCACCTTCGGCGTTGGTGACCACCACCGTACGCGAGCCGTGTAGCCACACCGTAGCCCCTGGCAGCGCGCCTTGCCGGCCTTGCACCACGCCATGCACCGTTTTATAGGCCTTGGCTTTGGGGCTTTCCTCGGGGTCGTGGCTGGCGGCGGGCAATTCTGGCCGCGCAGGGCTGTTTAGCGCAAACTGTGCCCGACCGGGCAACCCTGCAAAAAGCAGCATGATGGCTGCAGCAACAGTGGGTGTACGGTGGGCAAACATGGTTACTTGCACTAATTGAATTATTTATTGAACGATGCAAACATACTAGCATTAGCTTGCCCCTGCAAACTTTTTTCAAAATAAATTCATTTTTAATCTGGGATTAAAACAAAAAAATGGAATAAAATCAGGATGTCTAAACGAAAAAGCCCCCGTATTCTGAATACGGAGGCTTCTAAATGGGATAAAAATATATTGTAATGAGAATAAAAAAAATATGCTTAATGCAAATAAATGCAATGCTGGCCTGTCATGTTCAATTTCACCGGTGTTTGAACGTGAGTAGTAAGCGGCCGATGGTCCAGCATTTCACAGCAAGCAATGCAGTGTACGGGGGTAACCGCATCCTTATGTAAAGAATCACTCGTTGATGTCCTGGCTTCTCATGTCAGTTCAAGCGGTGCGGGGTTATGCCGGTTGCTGCGCGGCAGGGCTTTCGGGCTGGCGGCTCCAGCCGGCGCTGCAACGGCTGCGCATCTGCTGGCGAAATTTTTCGCGGGCTTCGGGGCTGAGGTGCTCGAGACGGCCAGCCATGCGTTGCTGCCACTCGCGGCGCTTGCGGGCCCAGCCTCCAGGTCGCCCCCCGCCCCGGAAGCCACCGAAGAGAATGCGGCTCAGCAGCAGCAGGCCGAAGGTTTGGGCCAGCGTGATAGAGGGCAAACGGAACAGCGAAGGCATGAGCCAGTTCCAGAGGGCCTGAGTGACGAAGCCAGCAGCAGCAATAAAGAGCGCCGCGAAGAAGCAAAAGCGTAGGCCGCGCAGCAGCCAAAATTTACGGTCCATGATAGGAATAAAAGGTAGTTGTCGGTTGCTCGTTTGCAATTGCTGGTTATCAGGGGCAGTCAGAGAAGTTCTAAAACCCGGACAAATGACGGCCAGCAACTAATGACGAAAAGCTAATCGGTGAACAATTCAGTATAGAGCGTTTGCAGGCGCTTGCGCAGGTGCAGCACAGCGTAGTGCTTGCGCGAAATGAGCGTTTTGAGGGGCACGCCGGTTTCCTCCTCCATTTCACGAAAGGTTTTATCTTCCAGCTCGTGCCACACAAATACCTGGCGCTGGGCGGCGGGCAGTTCGGCGAGGGCATCGGTGAGGGCTTCCATAAGCGTTTCGCGCAGCAAGCGGTTTTCGGGCGAGTCGTCGGGGGCCGGCAGCAGGTCGGCCAGCAGCAGGCCTTCGCCATCGTCGCTGGCCTCGGCCGCGCCAAAAGCAGCTTCGAGGCTCACGGGGCGCTTGCGCCGGTAGAGGTCGGTGATGCGGTTGCGGGCCACCCGGAAAAGCCAAGCCGCCGCCTGCTCCACCGGCTTGAGCAACCGGTAGCTTTCGACGAGCTCGGCGAAGACGTCCTGAAGCAGGTCTTCGGCCTCGGCTTCGTCGGGAATGCGGCGCCGGATAAACTGCAGCAGTCGGGGCCGCTGCTGGCGTACCGCTTCGGCAATTTGCTGGTCTTGCTGCGAAGCCGTCATCGGCGCTAAGGAGGAGGGGAGCGAGAGAGTCATGGCATTCATTCTGTCTAAACAGACGCCGGCACACTGAAATTACTTTATTCGATTGGGAAGAAAGTTGAGCAAGTCAAATACGCCCCACGCATATAAAACCCGAATTATTTGTAACTCGCGTGAAGCGCCCAACCCGTACCTTTGAAACGCGGGCTGGACCCGTAAATTAGGTTTTTCCTCTCACCAATTTCCACAACCAACAAATGAAATATTTTTATCGATTGGGATTGTTACTGGGCCTGCTGGTTCAAGTGCTGCTGCGGCCTGCCACGGCGGTCGCGGCACCCTTTACCCCAGGCAACATCGTCGTCACCCGCGTGGGCGACGGTTCGGCTGCCCTTACTAATTTGGCGACGGCGGTATTCCTTGACGAATACACCCCTGCGGGCGTCCTGGTGCAGTCCATCGCACTGCCCACGTCCGTAACTGGCAACAACCGCGCGTTGACAGCCGGCGGCACCACTACTTCGGAATTGGCCCTCACGCGCACACTTGATGGGCGTAACCTGATTCTGACAGGTTACGGAACCTCGCCCAACAGCACCGGTACAACTGCTGTAGCAGCGACAGCGGCTGCCGATGTTGTTCGGGTCGTGGGCCTCGTTGGTGCCGATGGCACCGTAAATACCACCACAAGCTTGGGCAGTGCTTTCAGTGCTGGGAACATACGGGCTGCCGCTTCCCAGGACGGTAGCAGCTTTTATGTGGTAGGCAGCAATTCGGGCGTGCAGTACGTTACGTTTGGGGGCTTCAACCCGACGCAGCTCACCACCGCGCCAGCCAACCAACGGGTAATTAACATTGCCGGAGGCAACCTGTACGTGTCTTCTGGTTCTTCCCCTTACTACGGCATCAGCATGGTAGGGACGGGCCTGCCCACCACTGCCGGGCAAACTGCAACTTTGCTGCCTGGCTTTCCGGGGGCTACCACTGGTTCCAGCCCGTACGGCTTTTATTTCGCCGACCTGAGCTCCTCAGTGCCGGGCATCGACGTGGTGTATGTAGCTGATGACCGCGCCACTGCTGGCGGCGGCATTCAGAAGTGGAGCCTGGTTTCGGGTACTTGGGTATTGAACGGCACCATTGCTAGTTCAACCGGTAACACGGTGCGAGGCCTCGACGGCAACACTAGTGGCACAACTGTTTCACTGGTGGCTACTGGCGGCTCGTCCACTGGTCCTACCAGCATTTACATCTTGTCTGATAACACAGGCTACAACGTAGCCCCTACACTTACTACTATTCCTGCTGCGGTAGCTACACTGCTGGCCAGCACGAACAAGGCAATTCGTGGCATCGCTTTCGCTCCGTCGTTGCCGGCTCCGACCATTGTCAGCTTCACGCCCACCAGTGGCCTGGCTGATGGCACGGTAACGGTAACCGTAACGGGCACCGACTTCACGGGTGCCACTGCGGTGACGCTCAACGGCGTGGCCATCACCGGCTTCACGGTGGTGAACAGCACCACCATCACCTTCACGGTGCCCACCGGCGCTACCAGCGGTACCATTGCCGTGACGACTGGCGGCGGTACGGCCACCAGCACCGGCACCTTCACGGTGACCACGCCGGCTCCCACCATCGCCAGCTTCTCGCCCACCAGCGGCCAAGCCGGCGATTTGATTACGATTACGGGTACCAACTTCACTGGTGCTACCGCCGTTACGCTGAATGGCGTGGCCATCGCCGGTTTCACGGTGGTTAATGCCACCACCATCACCTTTACCGTACCAGCCAGTGCCTCGTCGGGTACTATTGCCGTAACTACGCCGGGTGGCACGGCCACCAGCCCCGGCACCTTCACGGTGATTGTGCCCAACTCTGCTCCGACTATTACCAGCCTCACGCCCAGCACGGCTACGGCTGGTAGCGCAGGCTTCACGCTCACGGTGAACGGCACTGGTTTTATCAGCGGCACGGTGATTAACTTCAACGGCACCGCTCTGGCTACCACGTTTGTGTCGGCTACGCAGGTAGCTGCGCTGGTACCGGCTTCGGCGGTGGCCACGGTAGGTACTTACTCGGTAACGGCTACTAACCCTGCTCCGGGCGGCGGCACCTCGGCTGGCGTGAACTTCACGGTAACGACACCGGCTCCGACCATTGTCAGCTTCACGCCCACCAGCGGCCTGGCCAATGGCACGGTAACGGTGACCGTAACGGGCACCGACTTCACGGGTGCCACTGCGGTGACGCTCAACGGCGTGGCCATCACGGGCTTCACGGTGGTGAACAGCACCACCATCACCTTCACGGTGCCCACCGGCGCTACCAGCGGCACTATTGCCGTAACTACGCCCGCCGGCACCGCCACCAGCACCGCTACCTTCACAGTAACGCTGCCAGCTCCGAACATCACCAGCCTTGCACCGAATACTACTGCAGCCGGCAGCGCAGCCTTCACCCTCACGGTGAACGGTACGGGTTTCCTCAGCGGCTCGGTGGTAAACTTCAATGGTACCGCACTGACCACGACGTTTGTGTCGGCAACGCAGCTTACGGCTGCCGTTCCGGCTTCGGCGGTGGCTACAGTTGGTACCTACAATGTAACGGTGGCCAACCCTTCGGCTAACCAGGGTGGCACTTCGGCAGCGGCTACCTTCACGGTAACGACACCGGCTCCGACCATCGCCAGCTTCACGCCCACCAGCGGCCTGGCCAATGGCACGGTAACGGTAACCGTAATGGGTACCGACTTTACGGGTGCCACTGCGGTAACGCTCAACGGCGTGGCCATCACGGGCTTCACGGTGGTTAATGCCACCACCATCACCTTCACGGTACCTGCCGGCGCTACCAGCGGCACTATTGCCGTAACTACGCCCGCCGGCACCGCCACCAGCACGGCTTCGTTTATCGTGACGCCGACCATTACAGCCCTTAGCCCCAATGCCCAGGTAGTAGGTGGCTCGGCTCTCACTTTGACCATCACGGGCACGAACTTCACACCGGCTTCGACTGTGAACTTCAACAACGTGAGCTACACCTCAACCAGCGCCACCGCTACCACCATCGTGGTAACCATTCCGGCCAGCGTGCTGAATACGCTGGGTGCCTACCCGGTAAGTGTGACCACCGCGGGTGGCACGTCGAACGTGTTCACCTTCACAGTATCGAACCCCAGCACGGCTGGCGCTTACGAGAACTTCGAAGCCGGCACCAAGACGAGCTACGCTGCTGGTACTGTCACGCTGACCAGCGGCGTGTGGAACTTCTCCAACGCCCTTATTGGTGATTCGTTTGCTGATAAATTCAATGGCCTGAAATCGGCCCGCATCCGCCCCGGTGGCTTTATCGCCATGAATTTCGACAAGCCCAACGGCGCGGGCACGGTGGTCATCAATGCCGCCCTGTACGGCACTACCGACACTGGTGCTTCGTTCCTGCTGGAGCAGTCAACCGATGGTGGCCTGACCTATACCGCAGTGGCCGGTGCACCGGCTGCGCTCACCAGCACGCTCACGGCCTACACCTTCACGGTGAATACGGCTGGCAACGTGCGCCTCCGCATCAGCAATACCGTAACGTCAACAACGGTCACAACTCCGCGCATCAACATCGATGATATCTCGATTAGCAACTTTACTGCTGCGCCCACCATCACGAGCTTCACGCCCACCACGGGCGGCCCCGGCACCATCGTTACCATCACAGGTACCAACCTGACGGGGGCTACGGCCGTCCGCATTGGCACGTTCAACGTGCCCGTGTTCACGGTGGTGAATGCGACGACCATCACCCTGACGGTGCCCAGCGGCACAGGCAGCGTGAACGGCCTGGTTTCGGTGACGACCCCCGGCGGTACAGCAGTTAGCACGGCCACCTTCAACCTGGTTTCGGCTACCCTGGCGGCTAATGCCCTGCCCGGCCTGACGGTGTACCCCAACCCGGCTACCGACCGCCTGACCATAACGCTGCCTACCTCGGCCCCCGCCACGGTGGCCCTGCGCGACCTGGCCGGCCGCCTGGTGCTGGCTCCGGCTGCTCTCGGTGCCGACCAGCAGCTCCTGCTGCCGGCCTCGCTGGCGAGCGGTGTTTATCTGCTCGAAGTGCGTCAAGGCACTGCAGTGGCTATCCGCCGCATCGAGAAGAACTAGCAAACCCGGCCCGCGCACGAAGCGTGGGCCGATGCTGCTTAAAAAGCCCCACCCGGAAATCCGGGTGGGGCTTTTTTATTGGGCCAGTGGGAAGATGAGGTAGTCTAGGCAAGCCGGACAGAAGCAAGACGTACATTTCTTCTGTATTGGCAACAAAATCAAGCGGGACGTCGCCCGACAAACGGCGTAAATACGACGAGGCGCTCAAGGCCGAGGCGCTACGCTTGGCCCATGAGAGCCGCAGCACGTAGGCCGCGGCCCGGCATTTGGGTTGTACCCGGTAGGGCATCAGCTTTAAGCTGCTCTCCCGCTGGTAGCAAGCGCAGCTGGTGGCCGAGGTGGGCAGCGCGGAAGTGACCCGCGACCCGAAGTACGAGCGTTGCGTGCCGCCGACAAGGGGCTGGCCTATGAGCTCGATATTTAAAAAAAGGATTTATCATCTTCGGCCAGCCGCCCCCATGAGCACATCCCGCCACATCGCCCAGCAGGCCAACCATGTACCGGTGAACCAGCGCTGCCAGGAGCTGCGCATGGCCCGGGCCGCCTACTATGCGTAGCAGCGCCGACAGGGTCCGCCTGTTGAGCCGGCCTGGCAAGCGCCAGTGCGCGAAGCGTTTGCGCACCACAGTCAGCGCTGTGGCACGCAGCAATTGCGCGCCGAGCTGCAGGCCCAAGGCCATGCGGCGGGCCACTGGCGCCTATCCATACGTCGGTCCCGGCCGGGCTCATCGTGCACTCCGACCAAGGCAGTCAGTACACAGCCACCCACTTCAAGTATCTGCTCGCGCAAAACAAGTCCTTGCAAAGCACCATGCGGCGCGGTCGTACCCGGTCCGGTAGGGCAACTGCTACGATAACGCCCACGTCGAATCCTTTTTGAGTTGCGTCAAGGCCGGGTTGCTCGACGGCGGAAGCTTAACCGGCTTGGCCGAAGCCAAGCTCGAAATCAGCCCACGTCGCCTACCACAACGCCGAATGCCGCTACTCGGCCCTCGGCCACCACTCGCTCAAACACTTCGAAACCCATCTTCAAACCACGCCCCAGTTGTGTCCGGCTTAGCTAAGCCACCTCATAATTATGAAATGTAGAGCCTTACAAGGATATGGTGGCTAGAAGCCTCAGCTGGAATCGCCCATGTTATTCCGAGTTAACATTAAGTAAGACAAGGCGTAAATCGGCAAGTTCGAAAGAATGCTACTATACTTGCTCCGGGGCAATGGGTGACCGATGTAAAGAGCGCACTGCGAACGAAGGAGAGGGTAATTGAACGCCGTGCTGCCTCGGACTTTGTTATTGCCGGCTGTTGCTACAACCTTTTGCCGGTCACTTGCCCCCACAAAAAAGCCCCGACTGCGAACGCAGCCAGGGCTTTTTTGTGAGGTAGCAGGGGGGTTATTCCACCGATACCTTGGTCGTCAGCTTCACACCGTCAGCGGTAGTCCAGGTAGCGAAGTACATGCCACTTGCCAGGGGACGAGCCGGCTGCACAGTGGCTTCGGCCGTACCAGCAGCTACAGTTTGAGTGAATACCAAGCGGCCGACATTGTCGAACACCCGTACCGTGCCATTGGCCGGAGCCAGGTTTGCGGTAGCCAACTGGAAACCGTTGCCCGTGGCAGGGTTGGGGAAAGCCACCAAGCTCGGTACACCAACTTTGCCTTCGAAGCGCACCGTAGCGATGTTCGAGTAAGCAGTTGCGCCGTCCTTGTCCACTTGACGCAGGCGGTAGTAGCTGGTGCCGCCCAGAGGAGCGCGGTCAAGCGTGCTGTAGTCGAAGCGAGCGGTGCTGCTGCCCTGTGCTTCGATGCGGGTGAGTGCATCGAAGGTGCGGCCATTAGCCGAACGTTCTACAACGAAGTAGTCGCTGTTCTTCTCCGAAGCCGTCGCCCAGGCTACTTGCACAGCCGAGCCCTGGCGGGTAGCCGAGAAATTAACCAGCGTAACGGGCAGGGGAGCACTGCCGCTGAGGGGATTGTCAACTTTGTTGGTCGAAGCCAGCACGAAGTACGAGTTACCATCAATTACGGTACCAGCCGAGGTCGTGTAGCCTTTTGGCGCATCGGGCGAGAATACACCCGAGCCACCCGCCGTGTCCCACTGGCCGTTGGGGCCGTTGGAGCGAGCTACGCGCAAGTTGCCGGGCACGTTCACTTTCTCGTCTTCCACGTCGGTATTAAAGCTCAGCTGGACAGTAGGCTGGTTGAGCGTACCCGACAGCAGCTGGATGCGATAGTAGCGAGTTGTAGCAATGTTCTGCAACGTGGCAGCAACGTTGCCAGCAGCGTTGGCATTGGGGGCAGCACCATTGATGATTTCCACCAATACAACCGGGTTGCCCGTCGAAATGCCCAGGGGCTTAATCGTAACCGGACGGTAGCGCTGGCCAGCACCTACGGGGAATACCCGGATAGCGGCGGCCTCGTTGGGCAGTGCCATAGCCAGGCGGCCGGCCACGTACGAAGTGAGGGTGTTGCCCACGATGGGCTGGAAGTTGGGGTTATCCAGGTACAGCGTGTTGCCGGTATTGATGCCGGTGAAGATAACGCTGTTTTGAATTGTCATCAGGTTGGCGACGTGCACCGTGGTGTTTGGGCCAAACGTGAGGGCGCTGGAGCTCAGCTTCTGCAGGTCGTAGAACGTGGTGTTGCCGTTGATAAAGCGGTTCACGTCGGTGATGAACTGCACCAGGCTAGTGCCAGCGGCAAACGTCGCACCTGTTGTGTTGGTAAAGTTACCGCGGAACACGATGTTCGAGTTAGCCGCGTCGAAGAAGCCGGTCGACTGGTTGGTGTATTCGCCGTTCACGTGCATGATGTTCTTCGCCGCAGTGTAAGCACCGCCGTTGATGAAGTTCATTCCAGCATTTACCTCACCCGTGCCTGCCGTGAAAATGCCGGTAGTGGTGTTGGTGATGGTGCCGGTTACGTTCAGGTTACCAATGCCGGCCGTGTAAGTGCTGGCGTTGATGAAGTTGCCATCCACACCTATCAAGCCGGTGCTCGTGGCTGCCGAAGCGTCAACGGTGCCATTGTTGGTGAAGGTGGTAGCCACTGTCAGCGGAGCCGAGCCATTCACCAGCATGCCATCGTTCGTAAGAGAAGTGCCTACGCTTACTGCCCCTGCGCCGAAGCTGAACGAACCCGTCGAGGTCGTATTCAGGAAAGATGCCGTAGTCAGCTTACCGTCATTCAGGGTGAACGTGCCGCTCACCGTGGCACCGCTCGTAGCCGAGTTCAGCGTAACGTTCTGGCTGGTGGGGTTATCCACTGCTGTGTTGGCGGTGATGTTCAATGCACCGTTGAGGGTCAGGTCGAGGTTGGTGAGCTGCTTGGCCGCACCACTACCCCCCGATAGAATCAGGTTGTTGTAGGTGTCGCGGGCAGGCAACTGCACTTTGCCAGTGAACTCCACGGTGCCCGTATTGGCCGCCACGAAGCCAGCGTAGTTACCAGCTGGGAACAGTGCCGAGCCAATTTTCAGCGTGCCCGTGCCGGACACTGTGTTGAAGTTGTTCGCCACATTCACACCCAAGTCCAGGGTGCCGTCCAGCTTCAGGGTAGCGGATGCCATGCCGTTTGCCGTAGTGGTGATGAGGTGCGTTGGCAGAATAACTACGGGGTTAGCGGCAGCGGGGAAGGTCGTGGGCAGGGGCGACGAATCGGTGCCGTTGGCGTTAAACGTCCACGCCGCAGCGGTGGTCCAGATTGCGCCAGCTGGCAAACCAGCGGTGGCATTACGGCTGTAAAAAACCGGAACCGAGCCAAACTCACTGGGCTCACCGCCGGTGTAGTCGCCTGCGATAATGTTTGTGTTGAGGTTGAGCAGCGTATGGAAGGTTGTATTTACCGAGCTGGTCGTGATACCATTAGCCGGAGTCCATGCGCCGTTCAAAAAGCGGCCCAACAGATAGTTTGCTTCGTTGCCTTGTACATCAGCCCCACTGTAAGTGAACTGCTGGTCAGCCGTAGCAGAAGCACTCAAGCCAGTCGTGCTGATTTTCCAGAAGAACTTCAGCTCTTTATTAGCTGGGTCGGTAGTCGACGGATGAGCCAAGTCAATCGCCTGTACAGTAACGGTACCCGCCACTGTGTTATTCGACAGGTTGAGCTGCACAGGAGTATACTTACTGCCCACGCCTAATGGAAAGCCAAAGCCCGATGACCCCGCAGGATACGACTTGCGCAGGCCTAGGTCGGCAACGATGCCGTTGGTACGGATAAATCGCGTAGCAGTGCCTCCAGTAATGTTGTTTGCTGCTGTGCTGCTCATCCACAACAGGTTCGAGCCGATGCTCAGTATGCCGTTGCTCAGGCTCAACACCTGCGTGACTTCCTGGTTGGCAGTAGTCGTAGCACCAGCAGCATTGTTCAGCGTCAGGTTGCCGAACTGTCCGGCGCCGTTACCACCAATGCTCTGATTGGTTGTACCGCCCAGCACAAGGCTGCCGCTACCAGTATGGACAGTCGAGTTCGAGACATCGCCCCACACGGTGATGGTGTTGCCATTGTCGTCGAGCGTACCCTTGGTCAGGGTCAGATTCCCCGCCGTTAGTACTGTGCCATTGAGGCGCAGCGTGCCGGTGGTTTGCGCATGGTTGAGTACCAGCTTGCCAAATACGGTCACGTTTCCACCTGCACCATTAATGAACTGTGTAGGAATTGCGCCCAGGAAAGTCGTCGTCTGTGCCGTCGAACCGGGAAGGAACCCGCCTGTTGTCAACGCAGTAGCAACCGAGCTCTGGTCAACTGTCAGCGTGTTGTTATTGTTAAGGTTCTGTTTGACGTTCAGACCCAAGCTGTTGGCATTGAAGAAGGAGTTGCCATTGCCAATGGTAAGCGAACCGTTCAATGTCAGTGGCGATACGCCCGTCAACAGGCCGGTATTGGAGTTGGCCGCAGTAGCCCCAGATTCTACCAGCAGGTTAAAAATAGGCACTGCCGAGTTCACGCTAATAGTCACGTTGCCTACACCTGCTGCTGCGTTGCCCAGAACTACCGTGCCGCCGGTTACAACCGTCGAGTCAGGAGCCAGGTAAAAGTCGGCTGCAATGGTAGGGCGGCCGTTCGAGCGACGCAGGTTAATAGTGCCTCCACTCATGCGGAAGATACTCTTGAGTCCCTGTACTTCAAACAGGCCGCGCTCGTTATTCTGAGCAGCCGTAGCGCCCTGGCCATCGATGGTAATGGCGCCACCGCTTTGGTCGAAGCGCAGCGAACCGTCAAGGTTATTGACCGAGCGGCGAATCTGCCCGTTTACGTAGAGCGTACCCGCGGTTACCTTCAAGGTAGGAGCCCCAGCGCTGGCGTACTCCAGGTCGTTGCCAGCACCGCTGGTGGTGCCTACGTTCAGGGTGCCTTGCAGCACGCGTACTTCACCGGCCAGCTTCAGGTCAGCAGCTGTGCCAGTGTTGGTAGCTACCGTTACCACTGCGTTGGGTGCATCAACGGTCAGGCCTGCGTTATCAGTGATGAGATAGGGGCTAGCCGCGTCGTGGATGGTAAGGGTGCCCGTGCCCTTGGCATAGCGCAGCGTGCCGTTGGTTAGGGTGAGCCAGTTGCTAGTCGGTGTCGTCAGCGTACCGGCAACGTCCAGGGTTAGGGTAGCGGTGCGCCCGAGCCCTTTGTTCACCGTGAGGGTGTTTAGGTTGGTCAGCGTACCGGTGGGGCCGGTGAAGCCATTGTTTGAGCCACCCGTGAAAGTCAGGTTTGCCCGGCCAGTGCCTACCAAGAAGTCTAGGCTGCCGTTGTTGGTAAACGAGCCTCCTACAGTTACGTTGTGAGTGGTCGCAGCATTATTAAGCACGTTAAACGCCGCTCCGGCATCCACTTTCACATCGGTATCAAGGGCCAGGGTGCGAGCATTAGTACCCTGAAGCTGAAAAATTCCGTTCTGAACATTCAGCAGCGAATCGACCCGAATGTTACCAGCCGCTGCGGAACTAATTAACACTGTGCCCACACCACCGTTAGAGCCACTTTTCAATTGGGCATGCACGCGCAAGTCCTGGTTGGGCAGCGTAATAGTACGGCCCGTGGCAGCGTTCAACCACAGGTTGCGGTATTGGTTCAGCGTGAGCGAACCCCCGTTGGTGGTAGGCAGGGTGAAGTTCTGGGTGCCAGTCGTATAATACTCTACAGTACCGCCACCATACTGAATGAAGGAACCAAAGTCGCCGCTTGGAAAAGCAGCCGTGGCCCCGCCTGAGCTGATGCGTAGGCGACCCGAACCGCCTATTTTTGAGTCTGGCAATGCACCAAAATTGTGACCCGTGAAAGTGCCCACATCCAGTACAGAGCCGCGGTCAATCACCAGCGAGCCTGATTTAGCCGTGTTGGCTATCACCGTTACCGTGTGGAAGACACCGGTGCCGGCCGAGCCAATAAATACTGGATTGCCCGGGCCTGGAGTGGTTGAAACGGCCGGGCCAGACGGACCGGTGGTACTCCACGGAGTCGTCGCTAGGTTAGTGTCGGTCCAGTTTCCGTTCCGCATGGAGTAATAAGAAGTAATCGGGCCGAACGTAGCCGGTAAGCCCGCCGTAAATTCGCCGTCAAACTGCTGCATGCCACTAAACGCAATGTCGGAAGTCGTACCGAAGTTGGATACACTTCCCGCTGTGGAGAAGCTTGTATTCCAAGAAGTAGGCAGGTAACGGCCTCCAACGTAATTGTTTGGAGAAGTAATATAACCCGCCGCATCGGCGTTGGTCATGGTGAACGTTTCGTAGATAGCTCCACTCGGAATAGCGCCGAAGCCAGTGCTGCGCACTTTCCAGTAGTAAGCCAGCGAGTTGGTCGTGCTGGCCACAAACGGGTTGCGAACGTTGGCTGGGCTAACGCTTATCTGCCCGTACTGCGATAAGGCCGTAGCCAGCTGGAGGTCGACCACAGCTGGAGTATACTTCGTGCCGGTACCTACCGGAAACGTAAAGGCCTGCGCCCCGCCGTAGGTTTTCTGCAAGCCCAAGTCACTGGCGTTGCCGGCAGTCTGAATCATGCGCTGGCTGCTGAAGCCGTTGGTCGGCAACAGCGCATTGGTATTCACGTTGGTCAGGGATAAGCGGTACGAACCAATGGCCATCACGTGCGTGCTCTGCAGTGTCAACTGGTTGGTAACCATAATGCTGTTAGCCAGGGTAACGGCTACACTGCCGGTTGCCAGGCCGGTGTTCAGAACCTTCAAGTTGCCAAACACACCCGTGCCGTCGCCGCCAATCGTCTGCGCCGCTGCACCGTTCATGGTGATGCTACCCGTGCCCACGCTCTGGTGGAAGGCCGAGTTGACAAGGTTGCCTTGCACGTTGATGGTTTTGCCTGCATCGTTGAGTACCCCGCGCAAAATAGACAGGGTAGTGCCAGCTAGCGTAGAATAGGTACCCACCGAACCAGCCAGCGTCAGAATGCCGGCGGCTTTGTCTACCGTCCAGTTGTTGAAGGTACCCACGCCGGCAGTCGTGCCAATCGTGCCGTTGGTAGTCAGTAGCTGATTTTGGGTGCCACTAAATATCGTTGTGTTAGTGCCTGGCAGGTACGTGCAACCCGTGCCGATGTTCAGGCCGCCCTGAATGGTCAGGTTGAGGTTGCCGGCATCGAAAGTTGTAGGGTTCGTTGCGTCAAGGATGAAGTCGTTCTGCACTACCAGGGGCTGACCTGCAGTAGTAGCGTTGGGAGCAAAAGTGGCATCAAACGGCATGGTCTGATTAATAACCTTACTGGTGCCGGCGGCACCGCTTTTTATGACGGTCAAATTCCACAACGGGGCCGTGCTCAAAAATTTGCCGTTGATGTTGGTGGCTGGCAGAATGATTTCGATTGTGCCACCCGTCACAATAGCATTGTTGGCTGCTACTCCGATGTGGAAAATGCCATCGATACCGTTCGGATTAGGGACTTGGGTGCGGATGGTACCGCCGGTCATGCGGAAAGCCTGCGTGAGGTAAGGCACACAGAAGCGGGCAAACTTGTCGTCGACTGAAGTAGCCGTTGTGCCGGTGCATTCAAACAGGCCGTTTGAGATAATAAACGAGCCCCGGTGGTTGGCCGAAGTCCGGGAGGGGCGGAATTTGTTTACCAGCGTTGTGCCGCCTTCAATCAGTACCTGACCATCTTCGCGCACCACCATACCGGCATCGTTCTTACTTGTGAACGAGCCCGCGCTAATGCGGTAGATGCCATAAACCGCGATAAGGGGCATATTATCATTGAGGACCGTAGCCCCTGCAATCCAGAGAGTAGGTGCATTGCGAACGCCCCCGCCAACATCTTCGCCGAGCGAAAACCCGTTGGCTGCGTCGTTGCTGACTTTAGCCAAATAAACGTTGTTGCCGAGCTTCGCAACGCCGTTAAACAGCTGTAGCATATCAATGGCGCCCGTGTGGTTCAGGCGCAGGTTTCCTTGGGCGCTGCCGTGCAAGCCTACCGCCGACGTCACGTTCAGCAACACCTGGCTATCGAAGCCTTTGTTGACAACCATGATGTCGAGGTCGGTGTCGCCATTGCAAGCAAAGTTTGTATCGGTTGTGCCCCGAAAAGCGACCTGTACCACTTGTGCATCAGAGGCGTTTCGCAGGTTTATTGTGCCATTATTGATGAAATCGTTGTAGATATTTAGGACATGAACGCCGTTGTTGGCGTTGTTGACGCCGAAAAACGTGCCATTGCCTACTGTGAGCAGGCCATAAACGTTCAGGGTGCGGTTGGCTGCTGCGAGTCCTATTTTGAACGAAATACCGGCTCCCGCTGCTGCTGCCGCCGCAGTAGCATAGGTTGAGCCGTTTGGAAATGAGGTCGTATTGGTCCGCGAAAGCGCCATGCTGCCATTCACGGTCAGGTTGGCATCAAGCAACACGCCATAAGCCGCCGTTGAAGTATTCAACAATCGCAGGTTGTTGTACATGCCTGATACCGGAATCGGGAGGGCAGATGGCCCGGTTGCCCAGTTATAGAACTCGACGGTGCCGGTATTGGCATCGTCGAAGTTGTTGGTGGTTACCGCCGGGAAGAATGGCGCAGCAATGCGTAGCGTGCCCTGGCCCGAGAGGCTATTGAGTGTCGCAAACGTGGCAGCAGCCGACTGCAAGTCGAGTACCCCGCCGCGCTGAATGGTCAGGTCGAGGCCGGTGGTGCTGATTGCGCTGTTGACGTAAACAACAAAGCTGTTGGTTATCACTACGGCATCGCCGTTGGCAGGAACCCGCGAGTTAATGCTCGTTGAGCCCGTTGGGTCGGTTGTCCAGATGCTCGCATCTGTCCACAAGCCGTTGGTACCACCACCATTGAACGTATACAAGGTGCCACCCATTGCCAACGTACTCCAGAAAATGGCTAATAGTCCAAGTAGGAATGCTTTCATGTAAAAGAAATGTTAATGAAAAATAGATTTAAAAATGAAGTGTTTTCGCTGCGCCAATGTTGTTATAGTTCTACGAAAGACGAAGTTTGCGAAATTAGTTCGTTATAAAAACATATTCTGCTTTCAGATTCGAGAAAGCACGTATTATCTTTATTCAAGTTAGTGTCATCATGAATTAATTCAACAATAGGCCAAATTTAACGTTTGCATGATATTGAATTAAATAAAGAATTTCTTACACCCCTGGAATTCCCTCACTGCTTTGGCTTGTGAGGGAATACTGCCTTGACTGAATGCGACAATGAGTGGTACTGCCTCGCAGCTTTTGCAGCTAGGGGTTTTCGGGTACCTTTGCCGGCCGGCTGCACGTTGCTCATTGGCCTGCGCTTCCTACTATGGACCCTTCTGTTGTTTCCCCAACCATCCCCGATGTCATTCGGACCGTGCCGCTGCAGTATTACGTCTTTTTTGCCTCGGCCCTGTTTGCCATCGGGGTTACGGGCGTGTTGGTGCGGCGCAACGCCATCATCATCTTCATGTGTGTCGAGTTGATGCTCAACGCCGTGAACATCTTGCTGACGGCCTTTTCAGCTTACCGCGCCGACCCTAACGGGCAGGTTTTCGTGTTCTTTATCATGGCCGTCGCGGCCGCCGAAGTTTCAGTGGGGCTTGGCATTATCGTCATGATATATCGTAACTTCCAGACAACTGACGTCAACTTATTGAGCCGCTTGAAGTGGTAGTGGAAGGCTTTGGAGTACTTGAGCACCGGACTGTTTGGCCTTGTGCTGAAGCTGCCTGAGTTGTTCCCGTTCCAAGCCCCCAGATTCCCAAGCCTCTAGGTCCCAATTATGCAAGAAACCGTTCTCCCTGTTGCCAACGCGCCCTATGCGACGTTGCTCTACGTGCTGATTCCGCTGCTGCCCTTTCTGGGCTTTTTGCTGAATGGCCTGCTGAACCGCAAGCTTTCCGGTACCGTTGCCGGCCTCATTGGCAGCGCTACCGTACTGAGCTCGTTCCTGATTTCCGTGGTGTTGTTCTGGGAGTTTCTGCACCCGGCGACCAACTGGGCCATTCCGGGCACGGCGACCCACGTGGCGTACACCGTGCAACTCTTCGACTGGATTTCGGTGGGCTCGCTGCAGATTCCCTTCCAGTACCAGATTGACCAGCTGAGCCTGATTATGCTGCTGCTGGTGACGGGTATAGGCTTTCTCATCCACGTGTACAGCATCGGCTACATGCACCACGACGAAAACGTGGGCAAGTTCTTCAGCTTCCTGAACCTGTTCATTTTCAGCATGCTGTTGCTGGTAATGGGCAGCAACTTCGTCATCCTGTTCATTGGTTGGGAAGGGGTGGGCTTGTGTTCTTACCTGCTCATTGGCTTCTGGAACAAGAACACCAGCTACAACAACGCCGCTAAAAAAGCCTTCATCATCAACCGCATCGGTGACTTAGGCTTCCTGTTGGGCATCTTCCTGATTTACCTCACGTTCAACTCGGTGCAGTATGCCGAAGTGTTTCAGAAGGCCTCGCTGGGGCAGTTTGGGATGTTTGGCGCGGGCATCTGCACCTACATCACCTTGTTGCTGTTTGTGGGCGCCATGGGCAAGTCGGCCCAGCTGCCGCTCTACACCTGGCTGCCCGATGCCATGGCCGGCCCCACGCCGGTTTCGGCCCTCATTCACGCTGCCACCATGGTAACGGCGGGCATTTACATGGTGCTCCGGGCCAACGTGCTGTTCACGCTCTCACCCGATACGCTGGAAGTTGTAGCCATTGTAGGTGCTGCAACGGCGCTATTTGCGGCTACCATCGGTCTGGCACAAAACGACATTAAAAAGGTACTGGCTTATTCCACGGTTTCGCAGCTGGGCTACATGTTTCTGGCGCTGGGCGTGATGGGCTACTCTACTTCGCTGTTTCATGTGCTCACCCACGCCTTCTTCAAGGCGCTCATGTTCCTCGGAGCCGGCTCCGTCATTCATGCCATGAGCAACGAGCAGGACCTGCGCCGCATGGGTGGCCTACGCAAGGCGCTGCCAATTACGTTCATAACTTTCCTCATTGGCTGTTTGGCTATTTCGGGCATTCCGCCTTTCTCGGGCTTCTTCTCGAAAGATGAAATTCTGGCGCACGCCTACGAACACAACAAGGTGCTCTGGGCCATGGGCTTGCTCACGGCATTCCTGACGGCGTTCTACATGTTCCGCCTGTTGTTCCTGGCTTTCTTTGGCGAGTTCCGCGGCACCGAGGAGCAGAAGCACCACCTGCACGAGTCGCCAGCGTCGATGACGTTTCCGCTCATTATTTTGGCCATTCTGGCGGCCGTGGGTGGCTTCATGGGTGCCCCAATGTTCACCGGCGGCCATCACTACCTGGCCGAGTACCTGGCCCCGATTTTCACTTATTCGCAGCGGCTGATGCCGGCGGCTTTCTCGGCCGAACTCGACCATAATACCGAGCTGATGCTCATGGGCCTGTCGGTGACAGCGGGCGTGCTGGGTATTATACTGGCCTATGTGCAGTACGTGGCCCGCGCTCAGCGTCCGGCCGAAGATGAAGCCCAGCGCTCGGCCCCCGAAAGCCTGGTGTACCACAAATACTACGTTGATGAACTGTACAATGCACTGTTCACGCGGCCGGTGATGTGGCTGTCGTCGGGGCTGTTCAAATTTGTGGAGAATGGCGTTATCAACCCCGTTACCGGCTTGTTTGGCCGGGCTGTGAACGGAGGGGGCACGCTGCTGCGCTACGTACAAACCGGGGCCGTAGAAACTTATCTGATTCTGATGGTAGTCGGCATTGTCTTGATTTTGGGCCTCAACTTTAATCGTTTTTAACTGACTGATTTAGCACAAAAAGAAAAGCCCCTCGTGTTTGCGAGGGGCTTTTCTTTTTGTGCTAAATCTAGGCATAGGTGGAACGAATTTAAGGTAAGCCGAACCGTACGGGCACAACTTTTTTGGCTGGGAATGGTATAGGAACGCAAATGGTCAGGCCAGCAGGCTTGCACCTTGTGGTGCACCCGCCGCTGGTATAGCGGCTCACTTTACTCCTTTTCTGTATGGAATTAAAACCAAAACTCCTTCGCGGTCTTGCGCTGGGAACCGTTGTGCTAAGCATGGCTGCTCCCCACGCTAAGGCCCAAACGGCTGACCGCAAAACTGCGTTAAGCGCCAACATTGGTCTGTTGCAATACAATGGCAACATGGGCACCGACTTCTGGAATCGCTCCGGCGTTGACCTGGAAGTAGGCGGCGGCGGGGCCATTACCCGTTACCTCTCGCCCTCCTTCGATGTGGCCTTGCTCGGGTATTACGAGACGTATAAATTCAGCAGCCAGAAGCGCGCCGGCGACAATTTTGAAGCCCGTGTTGGCATGGTCGATTTGGGCTTAAAGCTGAAGCTCAATAACGGCAAGATTATGAAGGAGGACGGCTTCCTGCAGCCCTACCTGATGGGCGGCGGCGGCATGTTCCTGTCGAACACGTCCGGCCGAGCCAATGGCCAGAATTTCGGCGTCAATCAGATTCGTCGGCCCGAAGTGTTCGGCCTGGCTGGCCTGCGCTTCCGCCTCAGCGAAGCCGTAGCCCTGGACCTGACCATCAGCCAGCACTATCCCTTCACCGAGCGCGTGGATAACCTCTACGGCCCAACCAACCCTGCCGATAAGCTGTACGACCGTTTCCTGCTGAGTCAGGCCGGCATTACGGTGGCTTTGGGCAAGATGAAGGACGAGGACAAGGACGGCGTGTCGGACAAAAAGGATAAGTGCCCCGGCACCCCGGCCGGCGTAGCAGTTGACCCGAACGGCTGCCCGCTCGACAAAGACGGCGACGGCGTACCCGACTACCAGGATAAGTGCCCCGACGTGAAAGGCGTAGCTGCCCTGCAAGGTTGCCCCGACAAAGACGGCGACGGCATCACCGATGCTGAAGACAAGTGCCCCGACGTGGCCGGTATTGCTGCCCTGCAAGGCTGCCCCGACGCTGACGGCGACGGTGTAACCGACCTGAGCGACAAGTGCCCCGGCACCCCGGCTGGTGTGAAGGTTGACGCCAATGGTTGCCCGCTCGACCGCGACGGCGACGGTGTGCCCGACTACCAGGACCGCTGCCCCGACCGTGCCGGCCCCGCCAGCAACAAAGGCTGCCCCGAGATTAAGGCCGAAACCAAGAAGCGCCTACAGGAGGCTACGAAGTTCATCAACTTTGAATTCAACAAGGCCGTGTTGCTGCCTAGCTCGTACCCAACCCTGAAGGACCTGGCTGCCATCATGGCCGAGTATCCCGACTACACGATGAGTATTGCCGGCCACACCGATAGCAAAGGCGCCGACGATTACAACCTGCGGCTGTCTTATGACCGTGCTGCTTCGGCCCGCACCTATATGCTGAGCCAGAGCGTGCCTGCCGACCGCATTGAGTCGCGTGGTTACGGCGAAACTAAGCCGATTGCCGACAACACTAAGACTACTGGCCAAGCCATGAACCGTCGCGTCGAATTCGACCTTTACCTCACCGGTGAGCCCAACTCGGCTGAAGTGAAGTATGGCCCGGCTCCGACCATCACGGAACTGCAGAAGACTCCTGCAGGCCGGCCCACCGCCGGTAAGGCACCCGTGAAAAAGGCTCCTGCCAAGAAGGCCCCGAAGCGTCGGAAGAAGTAAGCCGAAGGCTGAATGATTGAAAAAAGGCCTGCTCGATTAGAGCGGGCCTTTTTTTGTGCGCCAGGCTGGCGGCATCGGTTACTTCACCGCGTACGTAAGGGCCAAGTAATACAGCCCGCCTACGCTCGGTCCGCCGAGGTAGCTCGCGTAGTATCTGTTCAGCACGTTGCTGGCTCCCAGCTTAAAGCGCAGGTTGGACGCGGGCGCGGTGTAGCTGAGTTGGGCATCGAGGGGGTGGTAGGCGGGCACGGTGCCATTCACCAGGAAGGTCTGGGAATAGTAGCCCTGCTGCCAGCGGTAGTTGAGGCCGAACCCGAAGTTGTGGCAGGCGTTTTCGTTGCTCAGACTCAGGTTGTAAGCCCAGCGCGGGGTGTTGAAGCCGTCTTCTAAGCCGTCGCCGTTGTCGGTGCGGGCCAGGCGCGTGTAAGTAGTGTTGGCTCCGGCGAGGTAGCCGTGAGCCAGCTCATAGCGTATTCCGGCCGAGCCGCCGTAGTTCTGCACCTGGCTCTGCGAGTTGGTCCAGAGGCGGTAGCGGGCCTGAGTAGGGTTGGGGCTGCTGAGGGTGGTATTGTTGAGGGCCGTAGCCACGGCATTGAGGCTGGCATCGGGCGGCAGGGGCGCGCCGCCACCGCTTTGCACAGGCACGTAGGCTTCCACCTGCGCAATGAAGTCGCGGTAGGAATTATAGTAAAGGTCAAAGTCGAGCAGCAGGCGGCCACCAGAACCCAAAGAGGCCTTATAGCCGGCCTCCAGTGAGCGGATGTGCTCGGGCTGCAGGTACGTGTAGGGATTCTTCACCAGCAGCTGCTGGTTGGCGGCAATGGCTTGGGTGCGGGTCTGGCTGAGCGCGCCGTTGATGCCGGCCGTGACGGCTGCGTTGAAGCGGTCGATGCTGCTGCGTAGGTAGCTGTTCTCAAACACGCCATCCGACATCACCCGCAGCCCACCAATGCGCTTCACCTGCCCGCTGTTTACGTTCGAAAACCCCTCAAACAAACTCGGGAAGCGGTAGCCGCTTTGGTAGCTGAGGCGGAAGTTGTGGCGCGGGGTGGGCGACAGCACCGCCGTAAAGCGCGGATTGAACTTCAGGTCGAAATAGTCATTTTTATCGGCCCGGAGCGTGGTGGTGAGGCGTAGCTTTTCACCGAAAAACCGCCCGCCAATTTGCACGAAACCGCCCGTTTTGGAATACGTCAAGTTATCGTGCAGCGGGTCCTGGCCGGGGTTGGGGTTGATGAAATAGTTGCCATCGGGCGTCACGATATAGGTGCGGGAATCGGTGCCGGCCAGCAGGTCGAGGTTAGCCGGCAGGGCGCTGCCATTGCGCCGGAGGGCTTCGGCCAGGTTCACCTGGGCCTCGGCGTGGGCCAAGCTGGCTCGCACCCGCAGGGCCGCACCCACGTCCCAGTTGTTGATGTCCTGCAACTGGCCCAGGCGTTGGCGGAAAGCATCGGTGCCGGGCTGCAAACGGCCCCCGTCGGCGGCTGCGCGGGCAGCAGCCAGCGCCTGTGGCACATTCTGGCCACCAGCAGTGGCAGTGTTCCAAGCCATCGTGAAATTGTTGTACCACTGTGTATCAGGCTTGTAGCTGCGATCTAGGTTTTCGCCCATCGAGCGCAGGTTATAACTCTGGCCCGTATTCTCCTGCGTGAAGTAAGCGCGGGCCTGCACCACGGGCGTCGTCAGGGTGAGGGCGTGCTGCTGCAACAGGTATTTTTGCAGCTGGAAGCGGTTCGAGCGCTGGTACACGTTGTCGAAAGTGGCCACGCGGTACGTGTAGGCCAGCTCAGTGGCGGGCCGGAAGCGGTAGTGCAGGGCCACGTCGCCCTTCAGGGTGCGCAGGTTGTAGTCGACCAAGTCGCGCTCGTCGTAACCGGTGCGGGCCACCGAGTAGCTTTTGGCCCCCAGCGTGAGGTTGCGGCGGTCCGGCGATTCGTTACCGTAGCTGTTCACCGCGTCGCGGGCGGGGTTATCGACCCCGTACAGGCCGGTGCTGGCGTTGCCATTGGGGTTAATGTCAGTTTGGTCGTTCGCCACCCAATCGTAGCCGCGCAGGTAGCTGCCGTTTACCTTGAAAGCAAACTTCGGGCTCAGCGCCCTGGCGTAGCGCAGGGTGGTTTCGGAGAAGACTTTAGCGCTGCTGAACGGGTCGGCTACGTGGTTGATGCCGGTTTTCTGCTGCCCGCTCAGCCCCTGCGAATCGAACGGGTTGCGGGTGCGGAAACTGGCTAGCCCGTTGATGGCGTTCAACCCGTAGAGGGCGGCGGCCGTGCCTGGCACAATTTCCACCGACATGATATCTAGGTCTGTTGGCCCCAGGATGTTGCCAATGGGCCCGCCAATGTGCGGAGCCTGGTTGTCTACGCCATCCACGAGCTGGGCGAAGCGCACGTTGGTGGTATTGGCAAAGCCTCGCGCGTTAATGACCTTGAACGACAGACTGGGCGTAATTACCTGCACCCCTTTGAGGTGCTCAATGGCATCGAAAAACGACGGTGCGGGCGAAAGCCGAATGGCCCGGGCGTTAAGCTTTTCCACCGTCACCGGCGACTGCAAAAAGCTTTCCTCGACGCGTGAAGCCGATACCACGACTTCTTCCAAGCCGATTTTTCTACGGGTGGTATCGGCTGGGGCGAGTGTTTGGGCCTGGGCGACGTAGGCCGGCAGCCCTGAGGCAGCAAACACTACTTGCCGGGCAAAATTGGGTAAGCGTAAAGGCATACAGATGGCATCGTTATATTTGCAAAGATATAACGATGTCCACCGGCCAGTGTTATTCCTGTAGCTGCTTGGTCTCGCTGGCCATGAATGCCTGAAAACGAGCCTGTAAAGCCTGAAACGCGATAATGGCTTCCTGCCCCGCCTCGGTTACAACGGCTCCACCGCCCTTGGTGCCGCCGGTTTGGGTGCTTACCAAAGGCGCAGCGGCCTGCGCATTCATCGAGCTAACCAGGTCCCAGGCGCGTTTGTACGACATGCCCATGGCCTGCGCTGCCTTCGAGATAGAGCCCAGCTCGGCAATGCGTTCCAACAATTCCAGCCGGCCAATGCCCAGGAAGCGGCCCTCGTCGGTTTCGAGCCACAGGCGGCCGTTGAGGCGGTAGGTTTTGGCAGGTTGGAGCAGGGATTTCATGGAATTGATGTTAGCGTAGAGACGCATATTTGCGTTTCATCATCGCACGACTTGCACACTCCGGTTGCACAACGGGCGGGCTCAGCCGGTACCAGTTTTCGAGGAAGGAAAGCTGGGGGAAGCGGTAAAACGTGACGTTCAGCTCCAGGGTGCGGAAGTGCTGACTGTAGTATTCGAACCACAGCCACATGGGCCTCTTCTCGGGGTAGAAACGCCCGCGCCAGTGGCGGTAGTGGTAACCGGAGCAGCCAACGTGAAAATCAGTCATACCCCGAATTAACGCCACTCCCTGTGCCCGGGTTAAGGCCGGGCTTTCAGGAGTTCCTGCATCTGGCGGGCATTTTCAACCCCTACCGCCCCAATGCCATTGTTGAAGTACAGGTACACCTCCCGCACATTCTTGGCGGCTTCAATCTCGGCGGCCACCCGGGCCAGAAACTCGGGGCTGTACGAAGATTTATACAGCTCCGGCACGCCGTGGAAGCGGTAGTAGACCACGTCGGTATTGGCCACTACTTCATCGGGCAGCTCCAGGGGCGGCGGGTAGCTCTGGCCCACAAAGGCAACGTGCTGGCGGGCCAGCGTGCGCTGCACCTCGCCGTCCCACCAACTAGGGTGGCGGAATTCGACTACGTTCTGGAAAGCCGTGTCAAGGCTGTCGAGCAGGCGCTGCAGCAGCTCATCGGTATACGCCGCCTTGGGCGGGAGTTGGAAAAGCACGGGGCCAACCTTTTCCTTCAAGCCCTCGGCCACGGTGCCGTAGAAGTCGGCCAGAATGGGCTGCGCCTCCGCATTAAATTTCTTGTAGTGCGTCACCTGCCGGGGCGCTTTCACGGCAAACCAAAAATCGACGGGGCTCTGCGCATACCAGGTTTCGAAGGCCTTCAAAGTCGGCATTCGGTAGAAGGTCACGTTCAGCTCGAGGGTGTTGAACTGCGTGCAGTAGTATGCGAACCACTTGCGTTGTGGTAGGCCTTCGGGGTAAAACAAGCCCTTCCAGTCGCGGAAGGAGAAGCCGGAACAGCCGATGTAGTAGGAGGAAGCCATACGGAATTGCGGGTAATTACTACCTGATACTACGTATGGGCTATATCGGCGGCCAAAGGATGGCTACTGCTTCAGTAGTTTCTGGCGCAGCACCTGGCCGCTGGGCAGCGCTACGGCCAGCTGGTACAAGCCGGCCGGCCAGCCAGCGGTGGCTAGCTGCAGGCGGCCATCGGGGGTGGCCTGTGCGGGGGCAGCCAGGCGGCGGCCCAGGGCGTCGCGCACCGTCAGCGCGTCGGGCGCCAGGCGTTGGCCGGCATCGAGCTGCAGCAGGTCGGTGGCGGGGTTGGGCAGCACGAGCAGCTGCGGCGCGGCTGGTGGCTGCACGGCACCGCGCGTAGGCAGCAGCGTGGCCAGCCGGTAGCGGCGCAGGAAGCGCCAGGCCTCGCGGCTGGCGCTGATGTCCTGGTTTGTGACGCCATTGGGGTAGGCCGTGCCCGGCCAGGTGTGCCCTCCGCCGATGATGCGGAAATGCTCGACCACGCTGCCGTTGCGGCCGCCGGCCCACACGCTACGTTCGGCTGTGCTGCCGTCGGCGGTGTTGATGTTGGGCACGGGCGTAATGGTGGGCGTGGGGTTGCAGCCGTTGCGCTGCACCCAGCTGTCGAGCAGCGTCGGAATAGCCACAAACTGCACCACCGAGCCCCCGGTGTAGGGCACGGTAAAATCGGCAGTGCCATGAATTTCAAGCACTGGCACCGGCCGGCCGCTGGTGCAGCCCGCCAGGCGGCTGGCCGTCATGCTGCCCGTGACCGACGCAATGGCTGCTACGCGGTTGCCCAGCTGGCAGGCCAGCTCGTAGCTCATGAAGCCGCCATTGCTCATGCCAGTGCTGTACACGCGGTTCAAGTCGACGCGGTAGCGGCGGGCCAGCGTGTCGAGGAGGGTCGAAATAAACGCCACGTCGTCGACGCCCGTGCCGCGCGGCCCGAAGGTGTTCCAGAAGCGGTAGCCGTTGCCGTCGACGGTGCCGTTGGGGTGCACCACCAGGAAGTTAGCCGTGTCGGCAATTGGGCGGAAGTCGCCGTAGTTTTCCTGCTCCTGATTATTGGAGGTGTAGCCGTGCAGGTTGAGCAGCAGCGGCACCGCGCCAGTGGTGCGCGTGTAGATGGCCGGTACATACAAGCGGTACTCGCGAACAAGGCCGCCGGCCTGCATTGTGCGGATGATGGTGGTTTGAGCGCGCAGTGTGGCTGGCGCGACTACTAGCAGCAACGCCAGTAGGCCGAACAGGCGGGTAAGAGTGTTTTTCATAGTGAAGAAAGGAAGGAAAGAACGAGCATTAAAGGCCACCTGCAGACCAGTGAGGTCACTTAGGCTAACGGTAGTGCCGCACAAAGATGGCACCGGGAAGGTTCCCGAAAAGCTACAACAGCAGTGTTGCATGCAGCCGTAGGCCAGTAGCGGCGTCGTTGCTACCTTGCAGGCACGCTGGTTTGGCGTGCTGTGCCGCTTCGTCTATTTCTTCTCGCTTGTCGCGTATGAAAAAACTTTTGCTTTCCGCCACCTTCATGCTGAGCACCGCCGCCATGGCCCAAGCCCAGGATTTTAAGTACCAGGCCCCGCCCCAGGCCATTCAGGACCTGCTGCTGGCCCCGCCCACGCCGCGCGTCAGCCTAGCTTCGGATGGCCGCACCATGGCGCTGCTGGCCGTGCAGGATTTTCCCACTGTGGCCGAGCTTGCGCAGCCTGAGCTGCGCCTGGCCGGCCTGCGCTTCAACCCGCGCACCAACGGCCCCAGCCGTGTGAGCTACGCCGTCGGCATTAAGCTGAAAAAGCTGCCCAACGGCCCCGAAACCGAAGTAAAGGGCCTTCCGACCGCCGCCCGCATCAGCGGCGTGAGCTGGTCGCCCGACAATAAAACCATGGCCTTCGCCCTCACCACGCCCGGCTCGGGTACCGACGGCCGCGTGGAGCTGTGGGTGGCCGACGTGGCCACCGCCACTGCCCGCCGCCTGCTGGCCCAACCGCTGAACGACGCCTTCGGCAACTCCTTCGAGTGGGTATCGGACAGCCAGACGCTGCTGGCCCGGGTAGTGCCGGCCGGCCGTGGTGCAGCGCCGGCCGCCGATGCGGCCCCCACTGGTCCCACCTTGCAGGAGAGTGGCGGCGGCAAAAAATCGGGTGCCCGCACCTACCAGGATTTGCTTAAAAACCCTGCCGATGAGCGGCAATTCGACTATTACGCGACTTCACAATTGATGAAAGTGAAGCTGGCCGATGGCAGCGCCCAGCCCATGGGGCAGCCCGGCATCATCCAGACGGCCTCGCCCTCGCCCGATGGCAAGTACGTGCTGCTGCGCACCCGTCACCGGCCGTATTCCTACCTGCTGCCCATCAGCAGCTTCCCGCAGCGCATCGACGTGGTCGATTTGGCTACCGGCGCGCCGGTGAAAACCGTAGCCGACCTGCCGCTGGCCGACAACGTGCCCACCAACTTTGATGCGGTGGCCACCGGCCCGCGCGGCCACTCCTGGCGCTCCGACGTGCCGGCCACGATTTACTACGCGGAGGCGCAGGACGGCGGCGACCCCAAAACCAAAGCCGACATTCGGGACAAAGTGTACCTGCTGGCCGCGCCCTTCGCCAGCGCGCCGCAGGAGCTGGCTGCCCTGCCCATGCGCTTCGGCGGTATCACCTGGGGCAACGATAAGCTGGCACTGGCCGGCGGCTACCGTTGGGCCGACCGCCACGAAACCACCTGGCAGCTGAACCCCAGCGCGCCCACCCAGCCGCTGAGCGTGCTGTTCGATGGTTCCTCGCAGGATACCTACAAGAACCCCGGCACGCCCTACGAGCACCGCAACGCCCAGGGCAAATACGTGCTCCTGACGGGCGGCCCTACCGGCCACAGCATCTACCTGCTGGGCCAGGGCGCTTCGCCTGAAGGCGACCGCCCGTTTGTGGACGAAACCGACCTGAGCACCAAGAAAACCACCCGCTGGTGGCGTTCCGAAGCTCCGGCCTACGAAATCCCGGTGGCCATTATCGACGCCAGCGGCAAGCACCGCGAGCTGCTTACCCGCCGCGAGTCGCTGACGGAGAACCCTAACTACTACCTGCGCGATGCCAGCAAAAAGGCCAAGCCGGTAGCTATAACGCACTTTGGCAACCCCTACGCGGCCTTCGGCGGCAGCTTCAAGAAGCAGGTGCTGCACTACAAGCGCGCCGATGGCGTCGACCTGAGCGCCGACCTCTACCTGCCCGTCAACTACAAGAAGACCGATGGCCCGCTGCCCACGCTGATGGAGGCGTACCCCGTCGAGTTCAAGGATAAAAACAACGCGGGGCAGGTGAGCGGCTCGCCCTTTACGTTCACCCGCCTGAGCTGGGCTTCGCCCGTGTATTGGGTGACGCAGGGCTACGCCGTGCTGGCCAACGCCAGCATTCCGATTGTAGGTGAGGGCAACAAGGAGCCCAACGACACCTACACCGAGCAGTTGGTAAGCAGCGCCAAAGCGGCTATTGACGAGGGCGCCCGCCTGGGCGTGGTCGACCCCGCCCGCGTGGGCGTGATGGGCCACAGCTACGGCGCGTTCATGACGGCCAACCTGCTCTCGCACTCCAACCTGTTCAAGGCTGGCATTGCGCGCAGCGGCGCCTACAACCGCACCCTCACGCCCTTCGGCTTCCAGGGCGAGGAGCGCACGTTCTGGCAGGCGCCGGAGGTGTACAACGCCATGTCGCCCTTCAACTACGCCGATAAAATGAAGACGCCCCTACTGCTCATTCACGGCGAGGCCGACAATAATTCCGGCACCTTCCCCATCCAGACCGAGCGCTACTTTTCCGCTCTCAAAGGCCAGGGCGCTACCGCCCGCTACGTGGTGCTGCCCGCCGAATCCCACGGCTATGCTGCCCGCGAAAACCTGCTCCATATGCTCTGGGAGATGGATTCGTGGCTGAATAAGTACGTGAAGGCTCCGGCACCGCAGCAGGCAAACTAAAGCGGTTTTCTTCGAATTCGACCAATAAAAAAGCCCAGCACTGCCTTATGGTAGCCCGGGCTTTTTTTATTGGCAAGCCGGTTAGTTGTTAACGTGGCTTGTTTATGCATGCTCGCGTTTTGGCATGGCTGCTGTATTTCTGGTCGTAAGTGGCGCCACTGTTCGCCAACCTGGCCAATACCGGGGTACTCTGGGCCGGTACGGCTTCGCCCGGTGCAGCACTGGCAATCGCCACCACGGGCTGGCCTTGCAGGTCGACTTCCGCCAAAATAGCATTGACCATTACCTCGTAGCGAGCGGCTAACCCTTGGCGACTGTTGGCAATATCCAAGTGCAACGCCGTTCGCTGAAGCGCTGCGTGTACCTCCTGGTTGCGCAAGCAGGACAGTTGCTGGTAGGGCATGCTTCATTGATTATGTAACCGGTGGGCACGATGGCATCGCAAAAGCCAGGTCTCGTGTCCTATAGCCAATGCTGCGAAAACACTCCATTTTCTGGACGATGGTCCGTAAACCGGAGAGTCTCCGCAAATTATGGTTTGACACATTGCTGATAGTCAATTGTTTAATTGAAATTTTGCTCTCGGCACAGCAATGGTATAGGCTCTTGCGTCACCATGTAGAATGAGTGACCTCGCTCTGCCCGCTACGGTTCTTATGCAGTGATAGGGGCCCTAAACCCCAGCCTTTTATCCACATTATTCTCCTTTTGCCGCCATGCTGCAACTCTCCCAAACCACCGTCAACAACGCTACGCAGTGGCTGGCCCTACACGAATCCGTTGCTTTGGTCGAAGCTGGAAGCCTGAGGCAGTTGCACGAGCGCCACCTTGCCCAGCACGGGACTGAATTCATGGCCCGCGTGTACCAGGCAACCATAGAGCAATTGCTGGAAAACGCCTATGACCTGCAGCGTCTGGAGCTATGCAATGTTTTTCGCCGGGTTATGAGCGATGCCATCGACGCACACTTTACAACCCTCGACCTAGCCGATTTCTCGCTCAGCCTGAGCCTGGCCAATAATGCCAAAGAGTGGCTGACCTTCATGCACTGCATGTCGCTGGCCAAAAAAATCTCCTTTCATAAAGTCCACACCGGATTCCTGTTCACGTACGGCGACGACTTTATGGTTCAGGTCTACCACCAGACGTTCGCCCTGACGCAGCACCCTGGAGCACTGAGTGAGCCCCAGGCTTCGCTCTCTACCCTGCAGCAGGTGCTGGACCAAGCAGTGGCAAACACCGCGTATAAAGCCGCTGCTTAGCGGCCACTGATGCTGTGGATTGCGGCTTCAATGCGGGTCGTGATTTGTCGATTTCTACGGGCTTAGGCCAGTATACATTTTAAGTAGTCACCCTATTTAAATTGTTTTATATGAATCGATTTATTGCGCAACTACTTGGAGACATTGCCATTGCCAGCCAATCGCCCTTGCACGGAATGGCCTGCCGCGGCATCGGGATGGCTACTTTTCTGGGAGTGCTGGGTGCTGGCGCCAGTATGCCTGCCGCGGCCCAGGTTCTAAGAAACAGCGGCGCATACATGCTGGTGCAGTCGGGCGCAAACCTGGTGGTAAAAGGCTCGATGTCCAATGCGGGAGGCAGCACGCTTAGCAATGCCGGCACCATGCTGCTGACCGGGGATTTTATTAACGCGGGGGCACTTACCTCGTCCGGATGGATGGTGTTTGGCGGCGCCGTCGACCAAACCCTGGTTCCCGGCGGGTACAGCCTGACCCAGCTGGAGGTGCGCAACACGGGCAGCGCCGGCAACAACCGTGTGCTGATGCCCATTGACGTTACCATCACCGGCCAGCTGCTGCTTACCCAGGGCGGGGTGCGCACCGGGTCCACCGCTTTTCTGCTGCTGCCTATGGGAGCCACTATTCTGGGCGAAACTACGGGCCGGTACGTGCAAGGCAACCTGCGCGTGGTCCGCAACCCGGTAAGTGGGGTAATAGACTTCGGCAACGGGGTAACGCTCGATGCCATGAGCACGCCGCTGGGCGAGGTAACCGCCACCCGGACTGCTGGCCTGAACACGGCCGGCCTCAGCTACGTTGCCAGCCCAAACGGAGGGACAGCCAAGAGCATTGACCGCATCTGGACCATTGCTGCCACCCAGGCCCCCGCAGCAGGCACTCTCCTGACCTTGTCGTGGCTGGCCGACGACAATAACGGCCTGACCGATTTCACCCAGACGCAAGTGTGGCAGCAGCAGCCGGGAACGGCCTGGCTGGCCACTGCGGCACCGGTATCGGCTGTCACCCGCAGCATCACCACCGCCGTCAATTCGTTCTCGCGCTTTACCGTGAGCAACCGCGCCAACCCCCTGCCCGTCGAGCTAAGCTATTTTGCGGCCGAGCGGCAGGGCTCCGCGGCCCGGCTGCGCTGGAGCACGGCCATGGAAAAAAACAACGACCGGTTTGAAGTGGAAAGCAGCACCGACGGAAGCGGGTTCCAGCGAATTGCCACGGTGGCTGCGCGCGGCACCAGCGGCCAGGGCGCGGCATACGAAGCCACTGACCCCAACATCGCCCGCTACGGGGCCAGCCTGGTGTATTACCGGCTGCGCCAGGTAGACCGCAACGGCACCGAATCCTTCTCCCCCGTTCGCGTCATAACGGCAACCCTGTTCGCAGCCCTGCGCCTGCAGGCGTACCCAAATCCGTTCGCCGAAGCGGTGATGCTGGCCCTCGATGCTCCGGAAGCCGGCACAGCCAACCTGATGCTGCGCGATGGCCTGGGCCGAACCGTGTGGCAGCAAACCGCAGTGCTGGCCCGCGGGGCCAACACGTTTGCGCTGGTTCCCGCGGCCCCACTGCCCGCGGGCGTGTACCTGCTCACCGTGGCGCAGGGCGCACAACAGCAGCGCCTTACCCTCACGCGCCAATAGCTGCCTTCTGCTTCGCGTGGCCCGGCTACCCCAGGCAGGCTCTCATTGCTTTTTTCGGTTATCTTCGGAGGTCCATCACGGCTTGCTCATTACTTCTTTCTGCACTATCATGAAAAAGCTGTTCCTGCTATTCCTGCTGACTATTAACACCAGCGCAGGCCTGTTGATGGCCCAAAGCGTGGGCATCAACGCCACGGGTGCCTTGCCCGACCCGAAGGCGATGCTCGACGTCTCGTCGACTTCCAGCGGCCTGCTCATTCCGCGCATGACCACCGCCCAGCGCGATGCTATTCCATCGCCGCCAGTCGGCTTGCAGGTGTTCAATACCACCACCAACATGCTGAATTTGTACAAGGCGGGCCAGTGGGAAGCGGTTGCGCTGACCGCGCCTACCACCAACCTCGTCCACGTGTATTCGATGGCCGATTTGCCCGCTCCGGCAGGCAATGCCATCACGCTGGATGCCAGCAAAATGTACGTGTTTTCGGGCATCGTCAATATTTCCCCGAACTACCTGAACCTGAACGGCGCCAACCTACGGGGCACCGACCCAAGCAAAGACGGGGTGCTGTCGATGGTGAGCGGGGCAGTGCTGCGCAGCACCGGCGTGTCGGTATTTATGGAAAACCTGGTGGTGCTGCCGGCCAGCGGTAGCACCAAAGCCTACGACTTTGCCGACGCCACAGGTACCAAATTCTGCAACCTGTTTTCGGGCTGCTCGGTGGTGGAGATTGGGGTGCCGAGCCTGGGCGTGGGAACTATTAGCGGGTTCCAGGCCATCACCATTACCTTAAACTACTGGAACTGCCAGGACGGCCTCAAGGTGGCGGGCAACGTGGGCAAGTTCTGCTCTGCCACCAACTTCGTTGTCGGCATCGCCGGCGGGGGGGCGGGCATCGAGTTCATGCCCAGCCTGGTCATCAACGACATCGATTTGTCGAACAACTACTTCATCTACCCAGGTCAGACCGGGGTGAAGGTAAACGTCGGCGCGACCATCGACCGGGGCCGCATGACCACCAATATGTTTCGGGGCGTGGGCACCTACATCAGCGGGTTCGATTCCTATACCCCGGCCTGGGAAATGCGTCAGAATACGTACATCCCCAACACCCGGGCACTGGGCTCGGTGTACCTGAACAGCAACACGGCCCCCACGGCGCTACCCGTGCCGAATACTTTCTACAAAATAGCCGGCGCCACCACCACAGCAAAGGAGCAGCGCTTTGCAGCAAGCGCCAACCGGCTCACTTACACCGGCAAGGAAGGCATTACGGCCAAAGTATTAATCGTGATGGGCGCAAAATCACCAATAATCAACGGCGACTTTTCCATTGCCATTGCCAAAAACGGCGTGGTGATTCCCTTCCCGAACGGCTCGATGGCGGCGGCTTCCAACAACCAGAGCTTTCAGGTGACGCTGACCACCGAACTAGACTTGGCGACTGGCGACTACCTGGAAGCATTTGTGCGGACCAACAACATCTCCTCCTCATCGCTGGTGGTGGAGGAGCTGCAATTTCGGGTTACCGATTAGCACCGCTGCGCGTGGCACATGCCCTACTACCCCAGCAGCTACCGGCATAGGGGCCGCATCGTTCAGCCCGCCGGTGGTGCAGGCATGCTTCTATTTCCCGTCGTTTTATAGCCTTCATCACAGTCCGTTTATCCGCTTTTTTACCCGAAGGCGATGCTCGACGTCTCGTCGACTGCCAGCGGCCTGCTTATTCCGCGCATGACCACGGCCCAGCGCGATGCCATTACCGTTTCCACAATCGGCCTGCAGGTCTTCAACATCACCACGAATACCGTGGACGTCTTTCGCGGCGTCAGCTGCGGAGCTACGGGGCTCAGCAGCCCCAACAATTCGGTCGTGAACGTAAATTCGCTGGCGGACCTGCCCGTGCCGTCGGGCAACGCAATTATCCTGATTTCGGGGAAAATCTACTCCTTTTCGGACGGCAAGTGTTGTGAACGGCGCTACTCTACGTAGTTGGCGAAGACGCAATAGCTATTTATGAACCCCATAATTGATAAAATTGCCTGGCTGCACCTGCACGACGGCCAAGTCCTGAGTACCCGCAGCCACGGCAAGGACCGCTACTACTTCCCCGGCGGCAAGCGCGAGGCCGGCGAGACTGATGCCGAAACCTTACTGCGCGAAATTGAGGAAGAGTTGACCGTAGCCCTCGACCCAGCCAGCCTGCAGTATGTCGGCACCTTCGAAGCGCCGGCCCACGGCCACCCGGCCGGCGTGCTGGTGCGCATGACGTGCTACTACGCCCGCTACACCGGCACGCTACAACCGGCCGCCGAAATAGCAGAAGTGCTGTGGCTAACGTACCGCCACCGGGCGCAGGTGTCGGCCGTCGACCAGCTGATTTTTGATTGGTTGCAGGAGCAGGGAATGCTGGCCGAGTAGGGCAGGGGAGTATGCCAGGCCGCAACTTAATCAGGGAGCAGAAGTAAGAACAGCAGCTGCCTTGCCATCAGGCGTCTTCGGCTGGCCCAATCCCCCGCTTCAATATGATGACGAATACATACGGCCTGCTGCTGGCGGGCCTGGGCCTGCTGGCTGCCTGCGGTGGCCCTAGCAACCAAGAAAAGCAGGAAGCTGCTGCCAGCACGCCGGCTCGCACCGTGGAAACCCCCACTGCTGACTCGGTGCACCTGCCCGCACCTTACGCCACCAAGTCCGTCACCAACCGCGTCAGCATCGAGCCCTGGCCCGCGGGCAAAACGCCGGTAGCGCCCGCCGGTTTCAGCGTAACGGAGTACGCAGGCAACTTCGACAGCCCCCGCTGGCTGTACGTGCTGCCCAATGGCGACGTGCTGGTGGCCGAAGCCAGCACCATCCCGACGGGCCTCCTGCTTAAAGTGGCTGCCGAACTCAAGCTCGACAAATCCCACTCGTTGCGCGACCACAGCGCCAACCGCATCACGCTGCTGCGCGACACCAACCACGACGGCCAGCCCGACCTGCGCACCACCTTTCTTGCCAAAAGCCTCAGCCAGCCGTTTGGCATGCTGGTGCTGGGCAACAATTTTTACGTGGCCAACACCGATGGTGTGCTGCGCTTCCCTTACCAGCCCGGCGCTACCAAAATCACGGGCGAGGGCCAGCGCATCCTCGACTTGCCCAAGGGCGGCTACAACAACCACTGGACGCGCAACCTGCTGGCCAACGCCGCCGGCACCAAACTCTACGTCACGGTAGGCTCGGGCTCGAACGTGCAGGAACACGGGGCCGAAAACGAAGTGCGCCGCGCCAATATTCTCGAAATCAACCCCGATGGCACCGGCGAGAAGGTGTATGCCAGCGGCTTGCGTAACCCTATCGGCTTGCAGTGGCAGCCCGGCACTGGCAAGCTCTGGGCCGTGGTGAACGAGCGCGACGAGTTGGGCGATGAGCTGGTGCCCGATTACTTCACCAGCGTGCAGGAAGGTGGTTTCTACGGCTGGCCTTACTCGTACTTTGGCCAGAACGAAGAGCCCCGCCGCAAAAACGAGCGGCCCGACCTGGTTAAGAAAGCCCTGGTGCCCGACGTGCCCCTTGGCGCCCACGCGGCGGCGCTGGGCCTCACGTTCTACGATAAAACCGCTTTTCCGCCCAGGTACCACAACGGGGCGTTCATCGGCGAGCACGGCTCCTGGAACCGGACACAGTATGCGGGCTACAAGGTGGTGTTTGTGCCCTTCGCCAACGGCAAGCCCGGCAAGCCGGAGGATTTTCTCACCGGGTTTCTGGCCGGTGGTGGTTCGAACGATGCCTACGGCCGCCCCGTGGGCGTGGCTACGCTGCCCGATGGCTCGCTGCTGGTGGCCGACGACGCCGGCGACAAGCTCTGGCGCGTGAGTGCACGCTAGAGCAGCCGCTGGGTTGCGGCGATGAGGACAATAGCACCGGTTCATTCCCTGCCGCAGTAACGTGCTCTCGACTGTTATCCAACACGGCATTCCTGGTTTTCGCAAGGACTGGCAATAACCTTGCAGGTTGCTACGAGGTATGGGTAGTGCGCATGCCAGCGCAGCTGTGTCCGGTGAAATCTTTTGGAAATCAATTGAGGAAGGGACGCTGGTATTTCCCGTTAACGGCTAACCTTACTGATGTTGACAGCTCCCCTCACCACCGGCCGCTCCGGTAATACGCCGGCCACTATTGTGCTGGCCGGCGCCACCGGCGACCTTGGTTACCGCATTGCGCAGGCTCTGCTCACGCGCGGGGCCACGGTGCGTGCCCTGGTACGCCCCGGCAACACCAAGCCTGCGGTAACGGCCCTGCGGGACCTGGGTGCCGAAATTATTGAAGTCGATTTCAACAGCGTGGCGGCCCTCACGAAGGCCTGCGCGGGGGCTACCTGCGTGGTGTCGGCGCTGTCGGGCCTGCGCGACGTGATTGTGGACACCCAAAAGCGCCTGCTCGATGCCGCTGTAGCAGCCGAAGTACCCCGCTTTATTCCCTCCGACTACAGCATCGACTACACCCGGCTACCCAGTGGCAGCAACCGCAACCTCGACCTGCGCCGCGAGTTCAACCAGCGGCTCGACCAGGCTCCCATCCAGGCCACCTCCATCCTCAACGGCATGTTTACCGACCTGCTCACGGGGCAGGCACCGGTGGTGCTCTTTGGGCTGAAACGCGTGCTGTACTACGGCAGCGCCGACCAACCCCTCGACTTCACCACCACCGCCAACACGGCCGAGTACACCGCTGCCGTTGCCCTCGACCCCACCACGCCCCGCTACCTGCGCGTGGCCGGCGAAGTAGCCACCGTGCGCGGCCTGCAAAAAGCAGCCAGCGAAGCCACCGGCGAGCCGTTCGGGCTGTTGCGCGTAGGGGGGCTGTGGGTGCTGGGCACGCTTATTAAAGTAACCAAAACCCTGATGCCGGCCAGCGACGACGTCTTTCCGCCCTGGCAGGGCATGCAGTACCTGCACAACATGTTCACGGGCCTGCCCAAGCTTACCTCGCTCGACAACGGGCGCTACCCCGAAATCCGGTGGACGCCGGTGCACGAAGTGCTGGCCACACGTCGTTTGGAGCATACTGCTTAGTGTAGCGTTGGTGCCTGGGTACGAAGGCTGGGTGGCACCCTGCTTTGGGCAACTGCCAGCGAAGCTTTTGGCGCGTTCATTCTTTTGCCAGCAGGCTAGGTGGGCCCTACATATCCGTATTCGGCGGTACTGCGTGCTCGCTACCGGCAACACTGTTTAGCAGCGGTACGCCGGTTACGCCCAAAATCAGTGTGGTTGCCGGGGCGCGTGGGGCGTATTGGCCAACAACGACCGCATAAGTTCGTTTGCACGCGTACGCAATCTTGATTTGAAGCCAATCTGGCACGCGGCCCGGCGGTGTACTGCTTAGGCAGCTACGGCCGGCTCCAAGAATAGAAAGAATTTGCCAAATTCGATTTTATCCGTTGCTGCAGAGCAAACGTTTGCCGCAAAATAATTGATTTTTTTGCGGCAAATCTGTTGAAATGTAGATGCTTATTGTAACCGGGTTCGCTACTTTTACGCAAGTTGATGGCCGGTTTACCTACTTCACCAGCACATCGCATTCTTGAATATTTTCTTATTTCACCACCACATTTTTCTGATTCCCACCATGAAAAAACTAATTACTCTGGCTGCCCTCTCCACATTGGCGGTCAACGCGCAGGCGCAGGCTCCCATCGCCATTGATGGTCAAATTACTCCGGCTGAAATTGTAGCCGGCGGTTACACACTGGTAGGCACCTACACCGGGCCCCGGGGCTTCTCGCCTTCGGCCACCAACCAAGCGGGTCTTCTGGCGCTTTACGCGGCTGCCGATGCAAACAACATCTACTTTTTCTTGGCGGGCACGCTGCAAAACGATGCCACCCCGGCTACTATCTCCAACTCTTTTCAAATCCTGATTGGTCGGCCGGGCGTAGCGGGCGTGCCCGTAGGCGTGCAACTGCCAAAGCCTGTTGCAGCTACTGCACCGGCTGTGAACACGTCCTTCCAGAACTTCGCCCCCTACTTGGAATTGCCCGGTGATATTGGCATCGGGATAAAGGGCAATGGCGTAGCCGCGCAATACCAAGTAGATGGTGTTGTGTACACCGGGGGTACTACCCCAGCTGCTAGCGCCACTGTGCTCAGCGGTGCAACCGGCGTGGCTGCAACCGGGGCCGTAGCTGCCGTAACAGCACAAACGGGCGCATTCGTCGTATTCAATGGCACCCAGGTAGCTTACCGTACCTCAACCAGCCTCAACACTAACCCAGGCTTTGCCTCTAATGGCCAGGTACCTCCTGCTAACGGGCTAGAGGTAGCAATCAGCCGGGCTTCTGCCAACATCCCTGCCGCTGGCGGCGCACTGCGGGTATTTGCTTTGCAAAACAACGCGGATGGAGGTTTCGTGTCGACCGATTTTATCCCACAAAGCGGGTCGAATACGACCAACTTAGGCACTAATCCCGATTTCCGCACCATCGCAGGCACGCAGGCCGCTACCGTAAATATTGGCGCAGGCACGGGCGTGACCGTACTCGGTACCAAAGCTGCCGATGCCAACGCTTTGGCCCTGCAGGTGTACCCCAACCCCGCTACCAGCATTGCCACTCTCGATTATAACGTTGGCAGCCGCGCCGATAACGTGAACATCATGCTCACCGACCTGATGGGCCGCAATATCAAGTCGCTCGTTGACGGTCTGCAGCCGGCTGGCAAGCAGTCGACTTCAGTAAGCACCGCCAACGTTGCTGCCGGTACTTACTTAGTGCGCGTGCAGGTAGGCGATAAAATTTCGACCCGTAAGGTGGTACTGTTGTAGTATCGCTGACGCTGAATAAAAAAGCCCCGACGCTTAGCGTCGGGGCTTTTTTATTTAATTTTGCTTTGTAAACCAACGCTCTAAACGAATGCGCAGGCTATTTCTGGTGCTTCTCCTTGTGCAAACGGTGTTGGGCTCGGCTCAGCAGCTGCGCACTACTTACAAAACGAGTGCAGGAATTATTAAAACTGCTTCCGGGAGCGCCGCGGTATTTAACAATTACAAAGGCTTGGGCTTGAACTTTCAGCTCAACTTTGGGAAGGCTGCAGCAACCGCCACCGAGAGCCCCACGCTATTTGATGTAAACGCCTTACCGGTGCAGGTAATAGTCGTGCGGGCCGCATCGCATCAGAAAGCTACGGCACAAGCCACGCTTACGGCCTATATCTCATCCGAAATTGCGTATACCAGTCAGGCCATATCGGCCCCACCGAAACCACTGGTTTCTGCCGTCCAACTTAAGTCCGGCCAGCTCGGCAAGCTGTGGAGCTACGCACTCCCTGCCGGCATGAGCGATGAAGTGGAGCAGCAGGTGTTCTTAAATTTTGTGCACGGCGACTTTATCATCGGTCTTGGCTCTGCGCAATTCAAAGGGAAAAGCCTGAAAACCGTGCAAACGCTCCTGCTGACGATGGCTCGTGCCATGCAGTTTTCACCCACTACGATTACGGCTTCGGCGAAGCGGTAATTGATTTAGCCTCAGCTGCCCGCCGACCCGAGCCAGCTTCGGGGAGCTATGCCGCCCGCGCAGTTTGCGCCATGCGGCCAAAGCACCCAGCAAAACAATCCGGCCTGCCGGGTGGTCTTAATACATGTCGCTACATGAAACAGCGGCGTACCTACCACTTGCTAATCTTTCTGTTTATGAACATTGGAATCATTGGCGCCGGCCACATCGGCAGCGCCCTGGCCGTGCGGCTTACCAGCCTCGGCCATTCTGTTAAAATTGCCAACTCCCGCGGCCCCGAAACGCTAACCGACGTGGCCCAGAAAACCGGCGCTACTCCCGTCACGGCCGCGGAAGCTGCCCGCCACGGTGAACTAATTGTGGTAACCATTCCGCTGAAAAATATCCCCGACCTGCCCAAGGACTTGTTCGAGGGCGTGCCCGCCGATGTGCCCGTCATCGACACGAGCAACTACTACCCCCTGCTGCGCGATGGCCATATGACTGAGCTGGAAACCGGCGACCTCACCGAGAGCGGATGGGTGCAGCAGCACCTGGAGCGGCCCGTGGTGAAGGTGTTCAACAACATCTACGCCGACCACCTCCAAAACAAGGGCGTACCCGCCGGCACGCCCGGCCGCATCGCGCTGCCCGTAGCCGGCGACGATGCCGCCGCTAAGCAAAAGGTAATGGCCTTGGTCGACGAGTTGGGCTTCGACGCCGTAGACGCTGGCAGCCTGTACGAGTCGTGGCGGCAGCAACCGGGTACCCCCTCGTACGGCGCCGATTTGCCTGCCGCCGAGCTTCAGCAGCACTTGGCCAGTCTGGGCACCCAGCGCACGCCCGAGCAGCACGCCGAGTTCCTAGCCAACCAAAACGCGGCCGAAAAACAAATGGAAGCGCAAGGCATCAAGCTGAAGTAACTCCCTCCTAACCGCAAGCCGGTTGCTTAGTAGCTAGCTGGTTGCTTAGTAACTGAAATAAAAGAGCCCCGGCAATTGCCGGGGCTCTTTTGTTGGGGCGTTTTCGATAAAAGGCCTGGTCAAAAGACTAGGCGGCTTCGAGCGATGTTGGGCAAAATCCGCTGCTTAGAGCCGTTTCGGAGTCAGTGGATGTAGGGGCGGGGCTTGTCCCCGCCCATCGTTGACCGATTCCGTTCAACGATGGGCGGGGACAAGCCCCGCCCCTACATCGTTCCGCCTGTACACTGACCACGAAACCGCTGCTTAGTAGAAACGGTAGCGGTAGTAGCGGGTTTCGTCGTTGGTACCGTCGGTTCGGGTTATGGTTTCGCGTTCCAGCAGGCCGTCTTGGCGGTAGAAATAGGCCGTGAGGCTGCCGCCGCGGCCTTCTTCCTGGGTGAGGGAACTGCTGCTGAGCCTGCCCGCGGCATCGCGCTGGTACGCGGTACGGGCCCCGTAGCCGGTGGCTACCAGCAGCTGGCCTTTGCCGCTGTAAAGAAGCTTGACTTGGGGCTTGAGGGTGCCCGGCCTGAGCCCGGCCACGTAGTAGGTGAGGGCATGAAACCCGTATTTGGAGCTGCCCAGCACGTAGCGCAAGGCCTCGGGGTGTTTCTCCACATAGGTCTCGATTTCCTTTTCGAAAGTCACCTGCCCCGATTCCATCAGGCGGTTTTTCTGCAGGCGGTAGTAGGTGAACCTGGGCTCCTGGGGCCGGCCGTTCGAGAAGGTCAGGTTGTCGATGCGCTGCGTGTTCTTGCCTGACCCAATGGCAAACTGCCGCTCCAGCTCCGTGACGGTGCCCTTGGCATCGCGCGTTTCGGTGTAGGTAGTGTCGTGGCTGGTCCAGGTGTGGATGCGGGTGATGGGGTCCCACAAGCCGGATTCGGTGTTCCAGCGGGTGCGGCCGGCGGGTTCGGTGCCCTCGGCCACAAAGCGGGTGTGCTCGGTGGGCAGCCAGGCCAGGCCGGTGCGGCCAGTATCTTGGCGCGCGCCAATGGCGTGGTACGAGGTGCCCGTCACGGCCTGGCCTTTGGCGTTGTATTCCCAATCGGTGCGGACAGAGAGCACGCGGTCGTGGGCCCGTTCCTGCTGCACTATCCGGCCGTTGCGGTCGAAAAGCTGGTATTCGTTGAGGTGGCGGGCAGTGGTGATGCGGCCCTCGCTGAACGCCTCATTTTCCACAAACATTTCCTTGACGCGGTGCTTGCGAAACACTTCCTCGCGCCGCATGCCATACACCATGTCGTTGTCAACGATGTCTTCCCAAGCCGGGCCGGGCACCCCGGCCCCCATGAGCACCCCGGTTAGCAGCAGGGTAAATCGGGTGGCTTTCATGGCGGGGCGGCGGGAGTGGGGCAGGGGCTCCGGCAAAGATACCGGCCGGCCGGCCCAGCCAGTAGCCTGCGCCGTTGCGCCAGGGTTCAGCCCTCGGTTTGCCCCGTACCTTGTGGCATGAACCTGACCCTGCCTTATTCGCTATCGGCCGTTGCGGCCCCTTTTTTCGGTTCGCTGCTGGTGTTGCTGGCACTGGCCCAGCCCGCAGCAGCGCAGAGTAGTTCGGACGAAGAAAAGGTGTACACCTACGTGGAGCAGATGCCCCAGCTGCCTGGTAGTGGCGGCAACCAGGCCATCGTGGCCGCCATTCAGGAGCGGCTGGTGTACCCCGAGCAGGCCCGCCGCGACAACGTGACCGGCCGCGTGTTTGTCTCGTTCACGGTGACGGAAGAGGGCAGTGTGAAAAGCGTTAAAATCGTCAAAGGCCTGGGCTCCGGCCTCGACGAAGCCACCGTGGCGGCCGTGAGCCAGCTGCCGCGCTTCATCCCCGGCAAGCAAAACGGCCGCACCGTGTCCGTGAGCTTTACCGTCCCCGTCACGTTCCCGCCCGCCTCGGGTGCCACCGCCCCTGCCACCCTCGACGGCGCCCGCGTGTACACTTACGTGGAGCAGATGCCCACCCTGGCCGCGCCCAACGAGAAAGCCACCGTGCTGGCTGCCGTAATGAAAACCCTGGTGCTGCCGGCCGAAGTGCGCGACGGCAAGTCGAAAGGGCCGGTGCAAGTCACCTTCGTGGTGGATGCCAAAGGCGACGTGCGCGACCCCAAAATGGTGCGGGGCCTTTGCCCCGCCTGCGATGAGGCCGTGCTGGCGGCCGTGCGTAAACTGCCGCGTTTCGTGCCCGGCCGGCAGGGCGGCCAGCCCGTGGCCGTGAATATGGCGCTGCCCCTCGAACTCATCTCGCCCAACCACGTGTACCCCGCCGACCCGCGGGGCCTGCACGCCACCTTTCCCGCGCCGGGCCTGTACGACTACATCAAGCGCAACCTGCGGGTGCCGGCCGTGGTAGCCACCGAAAAGCTGCAGGGCCGCATTCGCGTAGAATTCGTTGTGCGACCCACCGGGAAAGCGGAGGCCGCCGAAGCGAAAACCCACCTCTGCACCAGCTGCGACGCCGAAGCGGTGCGCCTCGTTAACTCCTTCCCTGCCTGGCAGCCCGCCCGCGACAAGGCCGACCAGCCCGTGGCCACCCGGCAGTACGTCGACATTCCCATGCCGCTGCCCGACCCCAACAAGCCTTTCCTGGACGCCGACAAAGTGTACTCCTACGCCGAGATAATGCCCACGCTGCTGGACGGCGGCACGGCCTTCGGGCCCGTCATTCAGCAGGCCGTGCGCTACCCCGAAGCGGTGAAGCGCGAAAACATCAACGGCATTGTGTACGCCGAGTACATCGTCGACGCCGACGGGCTGGTGCGCAAGCCGCGCATCACGCGGGGCCTCTGCACCAGCTGCGACCAGGCCGTGCTCGATGCCATTGCGCAGATTTGTCCCTGCACGCCGGCCCATCAGAACGGCCGGCCTGTGCCCATGCAAATGCGCGTCGAAGTGCCCTTTACCCCCAGCTCGGTTTCGGCCGCGCCGGTTCCCGTCAAGAAGCCCGCCAGCAGCCCCGCCAAGAAGAAATAGGCGCTGGTAGTGCCGGCTTGGCACCAGCCCCCGGCCCACGCAAAAGGTGCCAAGCGAAACGGGTGCTTCTTCTGGCCCGTTATAACGCCCATTACCATGCTTCTATGTGGTAGGGGAGGTAGCAGCGCAGCCCGCCATCTGCACTAACTTGGCCGTCCTCTCAAGCCCGCACTGGGTAGTTGATTTAACTACTAACTCCGGTTTCTTTTGCTTCATATGCTTCGAAATTTACTTTTCTGGCTGGCTTTGCCAGCAATGGTAGCCTGTACCCGCCTGGCCGCGCCTGGCACTGATGGCACTTCTACTACCACCTATTTCCCGGCGGCTGGCAAATCCTGGCAGCGCCAGGTTCCGGCTACTGCCGGCTTCGATGAGGCCCGCCTGGCCGAGGCCGTGGCCTTCGCCCAAACCCAGGAAACCACCCAGATGACGCCCAACTTCTCCACTCAGGAGGAGATTTTCGGCAAGCTGCTCGGGCCCATGCCCACCAGCCGCGCCGCCACCAACGGCCTGGTGCTCCGGCACGGCTACATCGTAGCCGAGTGGGGCGACACCGAGCGGGCCGACCCCACCTACAGCGTGGCCAAAAGCGTGCTGTCAACCCTGCTGGGCATCACCCTCGACCGTGGCCTCATCAAGGACATTCACGACCCCGTGGCCCAGTACGTGCACGACGGCGGCTACGATTCTCCGCACAACCGCCTCATTACCTGGGAGCACCACGCCCGCCAAACCAGCGAGTGGGAAGGCGAGCTGTGGGGCAAAAACGCTGATTTTATCGGTTCCGAAGCCTTTGGCAAGGGCGAGCGCAAGCCCCGCGAGCTGCAGGCACCGGGTACGTACTTCGAATACAACGACGTGCGCATCAACCGCTTCGCCCTCTCGCTGCTGCGCCTGTGGCAAAAGCCGTTGCCCGCCGTATTCAAGCAGGAGGTCATGGACCCCATCGGTGCATCTAGCTCCTGGCAGTGGGTGCCTTACCCCAACGGCGTGGCCACGGTGAACGGCCAGGCCCTGCCCTCGGTGAGCGGCGGCACGCGCTGGGGCGGTGGGCTGCGCATCAGCGCCCGCGACGAGGCCCGCTTTGGCTACCTCATGCTGCGCCAAGGCCGGTGGGGCTCCCGCCAGGTGGTGTCGTCCGACTGGGTGCGGCAGGCCACCACGCGCGGCTCCGTCGGCCCCGACTACGGCTACCTCTGGTGGCTCAATACTGAAAAGAAAGCATGGCCCGATGCCCCGGCCACCAGCTACGCCGCCCTGGGCGCGGGCTCCAACACCATCTGGGTCGACCCGGAGCACGACCTAGTCATCGTGTGGCGTTGGCACAACGGCAGCCCCAACGAGCTCATAAAACGCGTGCTAGCCGCCCTTAAGTAGTAGGGCAGAAGCCAGCCTATTGAATACAGAAGTCAGCCCAAAGACAAGAGAACGCCATGTTGAGCGCAGCCGAAGCATCTCTACCGCAGCAGTAAATAGAATTACTCTCGAAGTAGAGATGCTTCGGCTGCGCTCAGCATGACGTTCTGTTTTTGAAGGCGGTTAATTCTGCACATTTACTTACCCCGTAACCACATGTATCCCATGCCTCCCGCCAATTTTACGCTGCTGCTGCACGGGGGCTCGGGCCGCCTGCACCCAGCCGGCACCCCATTTCCGCAGGAAGCCGAATACAACCGCACGCTGGCGGCCGCCGCGCAGGCCGGCTTCGCGGTGTTGGCCGGGGGCGGCAACAGCCTGACGGCAATAGAAACCAGCCTGCGCCTGCTGGAAGACTCGCCCCTTTTCAATGCCGGGCGGGGCTCGGTGTTTTCGCACGCCGGGCTGAACGAGATGGACGCGGCCCTAATGGACGGCGCCACGCTGCGGGCTGGCGCGGTGGCGGGCGTGCGCACCGTGCGCAACCCCATTTCGGCGGCCCGGGCCGTGCTGGAACGCTCAGGCCACGTGCTGCTCACGGGTGCCGGCGCCGACCAGTTTGCTGCCGAAATGGGCCTGGAAACGGTCCCGCCAGAGTGGTTCCGGACGGAAGAGCGTTGGCAGCAGTTTCTGGCCCTGCAAGCCGCCGCCAACGCCACTGCCCCAACTACCAAATACGGCACCGTGGGTGCCGTGGCCCTCGATCAGGCCGGGCACCTGGCGGCCGGCACGTCCACCGGCGGCATGCTGAACAAGCAATACGGCCGGGTGGGCGACTCGCCGATAATCGGGGCCGGCACCTACGCCAACCACGTGTGCGCCGTGTCGGGCACCGGGCACGGCGAGTTTTTCATTCGCCACACGGTGGCCCACGACATTGCCGCCCTGATGGAGTACCGGGGCCTGAGCGTGGAGGCCGCCGCGCACTTGGTCATCCACGAGAAAGTGGCCCCGGCCGGCGGCAAGGGCGGCGTCATCGCCCTCGACGGGCGCGGCCACGTGGCCATGCCCTACAGTACCGAAGGCCTGTTCTGGGCCTACGTGAGCGCCGACGGCCGAAGCGACACCAACGTGTGCAACATGATTGTGGAGTAGCGGGGTGAGGCGGTGAGGATTCTATGGCCGTGGGGGCGCTTGGCAATGGGATTAGCTTCACACGTGCTGAATGTGGACAGGTGCTAGGGCAGGGGCCCGCCACCAGCGCCCCTCTCGGCTCCGGCTCCTACGATAGCTGCCGCGCAAAATGAGACCTCCAAGATTCTGAGTCCCGCAACAGACTGAATCTCGATTACATATTGAGATATGCCCTGACAGGATGATTGCATAATAACCTATCTCAACTATATTTAATACGGTTAACGCGCTGATAAGCTAACTGCACTATGCGCCTGCTCGCATCCATCCTCACGCTTGTTGCCTTGCTGCTATGTAGCTGCAAGAAAGAGCAGCCCACGCCGCCCCCCACATATCTACGTCTGGTCATTGACGGCCAACCCATAGTATGCGACCGGAACATGAGAGGCTTGCCCAGTAACGGGCAATCCTTCAGCTTTTACGGTGGTTGGGCAGATGGGTCGGTCGACGTTAAACTGCTCAATCTGCAGGAACAGACCGGAGTTCAGCTTCTCAATTCAGCTAATTGGATAACCATCTACTACGACGATATTTATTCGTCCTGGGGTGGTTTTACGGTTGGTTCCGATACCGGTCGCGTTACCATTAACACCATCAACGAGCGGTTTGTCCAAGGCACCTTCACCGGAAGCGTACGCAATATGTTCGGCCAACCCCGTTTAATTACGAATGGCGAATTTGCTTTTAAGCGAGGGCAATAGCTAGGCGTTGCGTCTTCTGGCCCTGCCCTGCGTGCCAGCTGCGGAAGAAGCAGAAGCCTCAATTGTAAGGGCACGAGTTGCCAGCTTACAAACAAAGGGCATAATGGGTAACCTGTTTTTTGTTTACTTTGAAATACAAAGCTCTTTCATTATCTTCGGGTCTTTCCCCTCATGTCTCTTTCCTTGCAGCCATAAGCCCCTATGCAAGTGAGTAGCAATTAGTGTTTTTTAGTTTTCTTGATTCCGAAAGCCCATGAGCCTTTCAACTACGCTTGACCGCCTGCACGCCCAGGCCAAACACAACCGCTGGATGCGATATTTCGCGGTGTTCAACCGGGTGGCCCTGGCGGCGGGGTTCCTCCCATCGGGAGCTATGAAGATTATGGGGGAACGGTTCACAGTCTTGTCCAACAACCATCCGATGGGCAACTACTTGGAAGCCCTGTTTCACACCGGCTATTACTACACCTGCATCGGCATATTCCAGGTAACGGCGGCCATGCTATTGCTGATACCATCCACCGCCGTGCTGGGAGCGGTGCTGTACTTCCCCATCATTTTAAACATCTGCATTTTATCGTTATCGGTGCGCTTCGAAGGCTCGCTGCTTACCTCGCCGTTGATGGTGGTCGCAAATGTGTTTCTGCTGTGTTGGTACTACGACCGGCTGAAGTTTGTTCTGCCATTCAACGTGCCCGCCGCTATCGCGCTGTCCCCGCAAACCAGCATCAGCAACAAATTTCCCAAAGCATTTTTTGCCGGAGCCGCCGCCACGATTGGTCTAGTGGTGCTGGCGGTAACCACCGGCTACGACATAACGCCCCGCAACACATTAGCTGATTGCCAGGTCCAGTTTAAAGGTGGCAACCGGACCACCGCCGGCTACAAATTTTGCGATTGTATTCATAAAAAAGGCCAGCCGCTTAACCAAGCCCTGAAAGCGTATAACCAGGCTCCCGATGACGGGCGCTGAAATGGCCGCCACTGGCGGGAACTTGAAGCGCTTCGGCTTTCCCTCCGTCCCACCCACACCAGTTACTGAAGAAACGGGGTTTCTCCTGGGCTGGCGCTTGCTCGATAAAGGGGTTTTGCCAAGTGCCCGGGCCGTTTCGAGCGCTGCCTGAGGGAAGCTGGAGCTTCTGCTAGTAGCGTCAGTAGCAGATGAAACGCTCTTAACCCATTTACATCCGCCCCGCGTGCCAGCTGTCGAGAGAAACGGGCGCTTCTCTTTCGCTGGCACTTGCTCGCTAAAGGGCCTTGCCAGTGCCTGGGCCGTTTTGAGTGCTCCCACCCGCAACGCTGCCGCCTGGAAATTGGACGCCTCTCTTTTAGCCCTATGGCCATGCTGCCATTTGTTTTACCTTCGGCGGCCTGAGCCGGAAGAGCTCCACCATCAGGCACGAAAGCAGTTTACCAATCATTCCCTTATGAAAAACAGAAAAAGCCTGCTCATGAAGTCGGCTATCGTTCTTCTCGTGCTAGTTGTCGGTTTGTGGATTGTTTTCAAAGTAAATAACACCGAAGTCCACAACATGGACGAAGCGGCCCGAAAAGGGGTGCCCGGCAAGTTTGTTGCCCTCACCGATGGTGTCACGCATTACGACGAAGCCGGTCTTGCGGCCGCGAAGACGATTGTGCTCATTCACGGCTCCAGTGTGCCATATTACATCTGGGACAATACCTATAGCAGCCTCGTGCAGCAAGGATTTCGGGTAATAAAATACGACGAGTTCGGCCGGGGATTTTCGGATAGGCCGGATGTCGCCTATACCCCGGAGTTGTACCGCCGGCAGCTATTCGACTTGATTAAGAGCCTGCATGTAAACGCGCCAGTGGCCCTGGCTGGCGTTTCATTCGGCGGGGCGGTTGTAACCGATTTTGCGGTGCATCACCCGGATTTGGTCGACAAGGTAATTTTAGTAGACCCAGTTTATAATTTCAAATCTCCGGGCGTTACGGAATCTATTGATAATTACTTGTTGACGTTGCTGCTTGAAAAACAAGCGGCCGGGCAAGCCGATGATTTTAAATATCCAAATCGGTTTCCCGGTTGGGTAGAGAAATACCGACCGCAAACCACCTACAAAGGGTTCCGGCACGCGCTTATTTCAACCAAGTATAACTACCCCGCTGCTGTTATTAAAAGCAACTACCGCAAACTCAATGCGCAGCAGAAAGACGTGCTATTGATTTGGGGAAAGGATGATAAAGTGGTGCCATTTTCCTTCAGTGATTCGTTGCGGGCCATTTTAAACGTCCAGTTCTTGCCTATTGACGATGCCGCTCATCTCCCCACAATGGAGCAACCTACGATTGTTAACCAACGCATTGTTTCATTTCTGAAAGAACAACCCGGCGTTGCGACTGCCAAGTAGCTTGAAGGTGCCGTTAGTATCATGAGCAAGGAAGTGACTTTCTTCTCGCCTCTGCCCGCCACCTCCGCTCGGTGTCCCCGCCGCTGAAAGAAACGGGAGCTTCTGCGTAACTTAGACCTATGAAAATTGCCCTCGAATTAGAGTTTCCCGATGAGCAAGCGGCCGCATTTATGCAACGGCTGCAAAGCTTGCCGGGGCTTACTGCCCGCTTCCTACGCCTACGGCCTGAAGTGCAGGCAAGCGCTGTCGTAGCTGAAGCATCCGGCGAACTCACCGAAGCCGAGCAAAAAGCGTTGCTGTATAAGGTGTTTGGCAGTTGGAAATCAGATGTGAGTGGGGATGAGATGGTGCGCCAGATTTACGCTGACCGCCGCGACGAGCCGCGCGAAGTGAATCTATGAGCCGATTTCTACTTGACACGAACATCTGTATTCACTTCATCAATGGGCAGTTCGACCTAGCAGCCAAAATTGATAAAGAGGGGCTGCCTAACTGCTTTCTCAGCAGCATCACCATCGCGGAACTGCTCTACGGCATTGCCAATAGTGCTCCAACGCGCCAGCCCAGAAACCGGCAGAATCGGGCCGAGCTACAACAACTATTCAGCGGGCGTATCCTGACCTTCGAAAGTGCCCTGGAAACCTATGCCGTACAGAAAGCGCACCTGAAGACGATAGGCCGGCTGCAAGGAGATTTTGACATGCTTATTGGGAGCACTGCACTCACGCACGACCTCACGCTTGTCACGCGCAACACCCGTCATTTTGCCGAAATGCAAGGCATTATGCTGGAGGATTGGGTGACCGAATACCTGGCAGGACAAACAAGCCTAAGCAAGTAGCCGCCCGCCACCGCCCCACACCCCGCGGGTGCCGCTGAGCGAACCCACCGCTCCGGAGCAGCTTCCGCTCACGCCCCACCCCCGCCCGCTGCGCCCGCCGCTGAAGAAACTGAAGCTTCATGTGTAGCGGCAAGCAGGCGGCAGGAACTATGCGGAATTTTCGTAGTTTTGAATAGTATGAAAATCACGCTGGAAATCCCTGATAACAAAGCGGCCTTCATGATGGAGCTGCTGCAAAGCCTGCCGTTTGTGAAAGCCACACCGGCCCGCGTTAAATCCAAGCCGCAGGACGAAACGGAGTATCTGTTGAGCAGCCCTGCCAACGCAAAAGCCCTGAAGGATGCCATTGAGCGCCTGGAGAGCGGCAAGGGCGTGCAGCACGACCTCATCGACGCATGAGGCTTATTTGGGATGAAGCGGCTTGGGAACAGTATGTCTACTGGCAGGAAACTGACCGTGCCATTCTCCGCAAAATCAACACGCTGCTGAAGGAGTGCCAGCGCACACCATTTGTTGGCACCGGCAAGCCCGAAGCCCTGAAAGGCGACCTGCGCGGCTACTGGTCGCGGCGCATCAACCATGAACACCGCTTAGTCTACAAAGCCACCGACGACGGATTGCGCATTGCCGCCTGCCGTTTCCACTACGGCGATAAATAAACTCCCCGGCACGCCCGCCCCGCCTGACGCCCCCACACGCCCCGCCGGTCCCGCCTGAGCGAAACCACCGCTTCGAAGTAGCTTCCGCTCACGCTCCACCCCCGCCCGCTGCCCGCGCCGCTGAAAGAAACAGGAGCTTCTCTTCAACAGGCCTTTTGCCCATTGTCAATTGCAGCCGACACTTGGGATACTAATGATATTAGTGTATCTTTCTGCTAAATGCAAGTCCATAGCAAACCCATACACAAGCAAATTCTGATGATGAAATTTTTAGAGAGTTTACTTAATAAAGTATTTAAAAAGAAAATAAAGCAGTTTAATATAAAGGAGGTCTTCACTCCGTCTACTTCTGCCAAGTTAACTTTTGTGGAACGTAAGGATATAGACTCTCAAATCAATAAAGCTTTATTGATTCCTGGTATGCAACTGGTCGTTTATGGCCACTCGGGCAGTGGGAAGACTACAATCATTCAAAATATTTTGTCCTCAAAAACAAAACGTTACATTGTTACGAATTGTATTTTAGACACGTCAATTGGTGAAATAATTTTAGATGCTTTTGATAAACTGAACCCTTATTACACTTCTGAAAAGACTGAAAAGGATACAGCTAAAATAGGGCTAGACCTCAAGTCAAGTTATTTGACTCTAGAGTCAACAATAAAATCTGAACTAACTTATGAGTATGCGGAGAAAAAACAACGGCTTTTGCCTACTCAATTGACACCTCAAAGATTAGCAGAGTTTCTTGGTGCTGCTGAGGTTACATGGATAATTGAGGATTTTCATAAAGTAGCAATTGCTGAAAGGCAGAAATTGTCACAGATATTGAAAATATTTGTTGACGTATCTAATCGATATCCTGGCTCTAAAACAATAGCAATAGGAGCAGTTGGGACAGCACGTGAGATTGTAAACTACGATAGCGAATTGAATAACAGGATTGCTGAAATTCATGTGCCTTTGATGAGCAACGGCGAACTTGAGGATATTATGATTAAAGGGGAAAATTTACTCAATGTAGATTTTGAACCTAAAGTTCATAAGGACATAATTCAGTTTTCAAGTTCTTTAGCATCTATTTGTCATCATTTATGCTTTAGTATGTGCTACAGTAATGGGGTAACAGATACTCAATTGGTGAAGCGTGTTTTTAAGCCTGAAGATTTGCGTGGTGCGATTTTAGATTATCTAAAGCAAAATTCTGACTCATTTAAGGAGACACTAGATAGGGCGTTGAAATCTAGAGATGGTAATTTTGACAAGACAAAACCAATTCTTTCTGCTTTCTGCATTTCTTCAAAGCAAGAGTTGAGCAAAGATGATATTCTTAATTACAAGAATAATAAAAATCTATATGGAAAAAAGGTTATACAATACTTGAATCTCCTTACTACCGTAGATTATGGAGAAATTATCAGGTTCGATGAAAATTCTGGGATGTATTTCTTTTCAAATCCGTTTCTTAAGGCGTATGCAAGTATGCAATTCTCAGAAGATGAAAAGCATAATAAGCCTATTCAGCTTCAACAAGCTAGGGAGCAAGCAAGAATGGAAGAAGTATATTCAATTCTAAAAAGAATGTATTTTGAACAGGGTGAAACAAAAATGCGCGCCCGCAGGATACCACCAAACAAAATACCAAACAGGAAAAGTGCTGGTAAATAAAAGCCTATAAGAAAGGCATCACCTGGCTTTTTATTGACTTTTTGACGCAAAATCCAAAGTGTCATTTTTGATTTTGCCGCCAAAAAGTCCGCTTTCCACCTCTCGCACCCCATTTGCTAGTCCCTTGGTACCGACTTCCTAACCCGAAGCACCCACTTAGAGACGAACGGAAATGGACTTTAAAAACTTCACCATCAAGGCGCAGGAGGCCGTGCAGAAGGCCACCGAAATTGCCGGCGGAAACCAGCAGCAAGCCATCGAAACGGGCCATTTGCTGAAGGGCATCTTCCAGAGCGACGAGAGCGTCTTCTCGTTTCTGGCCAACAAGCTGGGGGCCAATGGCAACATTCTCATGCCGCGGCTCGATGCCATTGTGGCCGCCTACCCCAAGGTGAGCGGCGGCTCGCCCTACTTCGCCAACGACGCGGCCGCCGCCGTGCAGCGCGCCAACGCCGCCATGAAGGACATGGGCGACGAGTTCGTGTCCATCGAGCACCTGTTGCTGGGCATCCTCTCCGGCCGCGATGCCGTGGCCACGCTGCTCAAAGACACGGGCTTCAACGATAAGGACTTGAAGGCCGCCATTCAGGAGCTGCGCGGCGGGCGCAAAGTCACCAGCCCGAGCGCCGAAGACCAGTACCAGAGCCTGAACCGCTACGCCGTGAACCTCAACGAGCAGGTGCGGCGCGGCAAGATGGACCCCGTGATTGGCCGCGACGAGGAAATCCGCCGCGTGCTGCAAATCCTCTCGCGCCGCACCAAAAACAACCCTGTGCTGCTCGGCGAGCCCGGCGTGGGCAAAACCGCCATCGTGGAGGGCCTGGCCCAGCGCATCGTGGCCGGCGACGTGCCCGAAAACCTGCGCGATAAAGTCATCATGAGCCTCGACATGGGCCTGCTCGTGGCCGGGGCCAAGTACAAGGGCGAGTTTGAGGAGCGCCTCAAGGCCGTCATCAAGGAAGTGACCGACTCGGATGGGCAGATTGTGCTCTTCATCGACGAGATGCACACCCTCATCGGGGCCGGCGGCGGGGGCGAAGGCGCCATGGACGCCGCCAACCTGCTCAAGCCCGCCCTGGCGCGCGGCGAGCTGCACGCCATCGGGGCCACCACGCTCAAGGAATACCAGAAGTACATCGAGAAGGACAAGGCCCTGGAACGCCGTTTTCAGGCCGTGATGGTGGACGAGCCCACCCAGGACGACGCCATCAGCATCCTGCGCGGCATCAAGGAAAAGTACGAGCTGCACCACGGCGTGCGCATCACCGACGACGCCGTGATTGCCGCCGTGGAGCTCAGCGCGCGCTACATCACCGACCGGTTTTTGCCCGACAAGGCCATCGACCTCATGGACGAAGCCGCCGCCAAGCTCCGCATCGAGCTGAATTCCATGCCCGTGGAGCTCGATGAAATCCAGCGCCGCATCATGCAGCTCGAAATTGAGCGCGAAGCCATCCGCCGCGAAGACAACCGCGACCGCGAAGCCGTCCTCAGCAAGGAACTGGCCGAGCTGAACGACAAGCGCGACACCCTCAAAGCCCGCTGGGAAAGCGAAAAAGCCGTCCTCACCGGCATTCAAACCCAAAAGGAGGCCATCGAGCAATTCAAGCTGGAAGCCGAGCAGGCCGAGCGCCAGGGCGATTACGCCCGCGTGGCCGAGCTGCGCTACGGCAAGATTCAGGAAGCCGAAGCCAAGCTGAAAGCCCTCCAGGACGAGGCCGCGGCCAACAAAGACGGCGGCACCATGCTCCAGGAAGTGGTGACCAGCGAAAGCATTGCCGAAGTGGTGGCCAAGTGGACCGGCATCCCGGTGAGCAAAATGCTGCAATCGGACCGCGAGAAGCTGCTCCAGCTCGAAGCCGAGCTGGGCAAGCGCGTGGCGGGCCAGGCCGAGGCCATCGCGGCCATTTCGGATGCCGTGCGCCGCTCCCGCGCCGGCCTGCAGGACCCCAAGCGGCCCATCGGCTCGTTCATTTTCCTCGGCACCACCGGCGTGGGCAAAACCGAGCTGGCCAAGGCCCTAGCCGAGTATTTGTTCAACGACGAGAATGCGATGGTGCGCATCGACATGAGCGAGTTTCAGGAGCGCCACTCGGTGTCGCGCCTCATCGGGGCACCTCCCGGCTACGTGGGCTACGACGAAGGCGGGCAGCTCACGGAGGCCGTGCGCCGCAAGCCCTACTCGGTGGTGCTGCTCGATGAAATCGAAAAGGCCCACCCCGACGTGTTCAACATCCTGCTGCAAGTGCTCGACGATGGCCGCCTCACCGACAACAAAGGCCGGGTGGCGAACTTCAAGAACACCATCATCATCATGACCTCAAACACCGGGGCCGACATCATCCAGAAGAATTTCAAAGAGCTGAACGAGTACAACCACGAGGAAGTGGTGGACCGCACCCGCGACGAAGTGCTGGAGCGCCTCAAGCAGCACATGCGCCCCGAGTTCCTGAACCGCATCGACGAAATCGTGATGTTCCAGCCCCTCAAGCGCAAGGAAATCCGCAAGATTGTCGACATCCAGTTCCGGCAAATCCAACAGCGCCTGGCCGAAGCCGGCATCCAGCTCGAAGCCACCCCCGAAGTCCTAGATTACCTAGGCGAAGCCGGTTTCGACCCGCAGTTCGGTGCCCGCCCGCTGAAGCGCGTGCTCCAGCGCGTAATCCTGAACGAGCTGTCGAAAGACATCCTCTCCGGCCGCGTCTCGAAAGACGCCGTGGTAGAAGCCGTGCTGGAAGACGGTGCGGTGAAGTTCGAGAACGTGGAGATGCCGACGGTGTAGTTGTTAGGCGAATTGTAGAATGGGAAAGCCCCGTCAGCGTCGTGCTGGCGGGGCTTTCTATATTCTACTGGCGACTTTAATTGTTAAAATACTTCCGGTCAAGTCTGCGGCGAATGGCATTTGGTAATGTCTTGTTCTTTTCAAAATCACTTACAATTTTAGCTTCGTTGCGTACACTAAATCGCACAATCTTTCCAAAACCAATTAAGCCCGGTGTTCCACCAATAATTAATACAAAAACACCTGCTGGTACGGTGCCAGCCGCTCCAACAGCAATGCGCGTGAAAATCACGGAGCTTCCAGTTAAAATATAGCCGCCTGTGCGACGGCTTTTAAACAACCGATGAATGGCTTGTACCGTGTCGGATGAAACAGCAGGCGAAGTTGTTACAATTGGTGTAGAAGTAGAAGGCTGCGTATTCTGAGCCTGCGCAAAAGCGGAAGTAGAAGTGCCAAAAAGTAGTGCTGAAACGAGTAGATGTTTGTGCATTTCAAGTTTTAATAAAAGGAAGGACCAGTTTCTGCAAGCTACAAATTGCTAAGGTAGTGCGGCCTAGCTGCGCTGCCCGCCGCCGTGCGCCCCGCTCCATGCCCTCGCGGTAGCGACGGGTGCGGGACATGCTGTGCAGCAACGCAACCGTTTTAGCGGCGGTGTACTTGGTAGCATTAGTTTCGGGGAGAGATGTAGGGACTGCAGCAGTGGAGACGGTTTGTCCGCAGACACGAAGCTAAAGAAACAGCAGGAGGCAGAGGAAGCGTAGCATTGGCGTTGGGTAGGGGTATCGGAAGGGGAACGGGACTTTTCAAAACGACCAAATTGCTATGTACTAAACTTGTTTCAGAAGCTAGCTGGATATCATTAGAAACGCCCGTTGCCCTGGCCGCGGTAGCCACGGCGGCGAGGCGGGGCAAGTAAATAAATCCGCCACATCGTTAATATCCAGTTGCGCCAGATTCGGCAGCGCCTGCACGAAGCCGGTATCAGTCTCAAAGCCACCGACGAGGTACTCGACTTCCTGGAAGAAGCCGGGTTCGACCCGCAGTTCGGCGCGCGGCCACTCAAGCGTGTATTGCAGCGCGTGATTTTGAACGAGCTGTCGAAAGATATTCTCTCCGGCCGTGTATCTAAGGATACCGTGGTAGAGGCCGTGCTGGAAGACGGTGCAGTGAAGTTCGAGAACGTGGAGATGCCGGCGGTGTAATTCGCAAGGTTGGTTTAAATGGAAAAGCCCCGTCAGTGTTGTGCTGGTGGGGCTTTTCGTTAATTTTTCTTCTTCAATCAATAGTTCGTATTGAAAAACCTTCCTGCTAATCTTCGTTGCAAATAGCGAGGAAGCTTTTGTGTCTTTTCGTATTTATCTATCTCCGCCATTTCTTTCCTTTTATTGAAACGAATCAAACTTATTGAACCAGGTATCCAAGCTGGTGCCGGACCAATTCCGATAATTAATGCCGAACCTAGTGTATCCGGACAGAAATAGCCACCACAATTCTTGCCATTATTGTCAGCAAGAGTTCCGACGCCTGTCAGCGTTGTAAAGAAGGCGCTGCTTCCAGTTAGCCAGCCGCCAGTACTGCGTTTGCTTTTGAAGAGGTTGTGCAATGCACGCACCGTGTCAGCACAAGTAAATTGTAGTGGAGTACTTACTCTTGACGGTAGGTTTATGCTGGAAACAGTGGTTTGCGCAGTTGCTTTCATGGTAAAAAGTAGCAGCAACAAGGTGAGAGCGAATTTCATGGGGCTGCTTTAGTAGATGGGTCATCAATAGGGCGAAGTACATGTGCCAAAAAGCACTGACCTAATGCAAGCATTGGAACATAAAGTCCTTTTTATTGATGCTTAACTATTGCCTTTTAGCATTTTCAGGCATTATACCTAATTATTTTATTCGAATTCCGCTGCTATGAAAAGTCTCAAGAAATAAAACATATTGTATTTCCATGTTCTGTAGATTGTCTCAGGGCACCTTTTAGAAATGCCCGCTACTGACGCCGCGCTAGCCACGGCGGCGGGCGCGTGGGGTGGGAGTAGAAACTGAAGACACTGTAGCTACTCGTGCCGATTGGGGTGGCGGCCGGGGCGCCGGGAAAGTTTTAGCAGTTCTTTTTCATTCGTCGTATCTTAGATGGGCAAACGCCTGACGTGGCAGACCAAAATAAAATGAAAAAGACCGAAGATATTCCCGCCGAGGTATTGCAAGCGGCTGCGCGGCAAGCATCGTTGCGGGCCGTGAGCGAGAGCCGGGCGCTGGGCCTCACCGTGACGGTTTACGAAAACGGCAAACTGGTGCGGATTCACGCCAACGGGCAGCGTGAAGTAGTGATAGACCATTACCAAAATCTCGGCCGCAAGGCCTGATGATGGCAACTAATACCACGCCCCGTCTGCGCCTGTTTGCGGGGCCCAATGGCTCGGGCAAATCGGCGCTGCTAGACGAATTGCGCGGGCAGTTCAATCTGGGGGTGTATGTTAATGCCGATGAGATTGAGAAGCAGCTGGTCCGGCAGCGTTTCCTGCATCTGTCCGATTACCAGCTAGACGCAAAGCAGGCCGACTTTGCGGCGTTTCTGGCGGGTGGAAAAACGGCCGTGGGAGTGCAGACCAGTCAGGAAATGGGGCTGCACGTTGCCGAAAATATCGTGGTAATGCAGCCGGAAGCGGCGGTCAATTCTTACGTGGCCGCTACGGTGGCCGATTTTCTGCGGCATCAGTTATTGGTGGCCCGGCTCAGCTTCACGTTTGAATCGGTGATGTCGCACCGGTCGAAGCTGGAGTTTTTGCAGTTAGCGGCCGCCAAGGGCTACCGCACCTACCTCTACTACATTGCCACGGAAACCCCGGCCGTAAACGTGGACCGGGTAAGCAACCGGGTGAGCAAAGGCGGGCATGGCGTTTCGACGGAGAAGATTGTGAGTCGATATGCGAAAAGCCTGGGCCTATTGGTGGAAACCATGCAGCAGGTAAGCCGTGCGTATCTGTTCGATAATTCGGGCGCGTCCATTTGGTGGTTTGCCGAGTACGAGCCGGGCAAATTGACAACGATTGGACGGGAGATACCAGAATGGTTTCGGCGAACTTGGATGGGAACCTGAAGACACTGCCGCTACTTGTGCCGCTGGGGTGGCGGCCGGGGCACGGGGCTTTTCTATGATAGCCAACATGATTGGAGATATATATTAGATTGATACTGTATGTGACTAGATTAGCTGTTTGTAATCAGAAGCTTCAATTAAAGCCAATTGCCATGAAGCCTGCCGATTTACATATCGAAGAAGCAAGCAGTGTTCATCCGGCGTCGCGTGGGGTATTCACTATTGGGCGCAAAGTGGGCATCCTGTTGCTGCTGCAGTTAGCAGCGGGCCTCACGCTGCCCTTTATCCTGACGCATGCCCTGACGGTGGGTACGCCGGCTTTCCTGACTGCGGTGGCTAAGGATTCATTTCAGGTCCGCTCGGCGGTACTGCTCTCGTTTGTGGGCTCCGCGCTCACCGTTTATTTGAGCGCCACGGTCTTCCCAATATTTCGGCGCTACAGTACCTCGGCGGCGCTGTTGTTTCTGGTAGTATGTGCGGTTAGCTGCATCCTGGACGTCGTGCAGGCCGGCACTGTTATGTCGATGCTGGCCATTAGCAACCGGTTTGTTGAGGCCGGTGCCGTCGATTCTGAGCTGTACCAAGTGGTTGGGGCAGCAGTGGCTTCTGCGAGGCGCTCGGCCCATGCCAACCAGATACTTGCTATTGGGGTCTGGATGTTTTTCTTCTACGCTTCGCTGTACCGCTTCCGGCTGGTGCCGCGTGGATTAGCAGCCGTTGGGGCAATTGGGGTTATCTCCCAATTCGTTGGCGTCACCCTGATGATGTTCATCGGCTACCCTGCAATCGGGCGAATGGCAATGCCGTTGCTCCCTATTCAGCTTGCTTTTATCGCGTGGCTTATTGCGAAAGGATTTTATAATTCCCCGGCATGGAAGGAATCCGGCGTAGCCTAACCGTAACTAGCCCTGCAGGGAAGATAATGCCGCTACGCATGCCGCGCTTGGTAGCGGCCGGGTAAAGGAACTGCAAGCAGAGCGCTTCATCAGCAGAATGCTGGTGGAGCTTTTTGTTCAGGTGAATAAATAGAAGTCCCAGGATATTACCTGCGTCTCGTGCATAAATTGCCGCGGTAACTCGACAATAGGCGAGCTGGCCTCCCTATTCGCGGCTACCACTGCTGCGTGTTGGGGCTGCGGTGCAGTTGGCAATTTTTTAAGCAGTCATTTCCTGTTAATCTCTACCAGAATGAAACGGATACACCTTTTCGAGTTTGAAGACTTTGCGTGGTTTCCCAACTGGCTCCGCACGTGCCTAACGCGGCTTATGGTGGTGATGCACAAGTTTCTGGGTTCTACACCGGAATTAGCGGAGCTGTTAAAAAAGGCGCTCTTGCACTCCGAAACGGCCGCCATTGTGGATTTATGCTCGGGCAGCGGTGGGCCCATGCTGGAAGTCTACCAACTGCTGAAAGCTGAGTCAGGAGTTGGCCCGGTAAGGTTGACTTTAACGGACCTGTATCCAAATATGGAGCTGGCGGCCCTCGTCAATGGGCGTTCGGAGCCAACCCTGCACTACGAAACCCGGCCCATCGACGCGGCCCGGGTTAGCCCCGAATTGCGTGGAGTGCGCACGATGGTGGGAAGCTTTCATCACATGCCACCGGCTGTGGCCACAAGCATTCTGCGCGACGCCAAAGAAAATAATCAGCCAATTTGCATCTACGAAATAAGCGACAATAGCTTCCCGATTATGTTGTGGTGGATTGCCTTGCCGCTAAATTTTATCATGGCGCTTTTTATTACGCCATTTGCGCGGCCGCTCACCTTCAGGCAGCTGTTCTTCACCTACATCCTGCCTGTTATTCCCTTCTTCTTTGCCTGGGATGGCGCGGTTTCCAATGCCCGCACCTATACTCTCAGTGATATGGACGTCCTGCTTGAGGGCTTAGCATCCGACGACTATACTTGGGAAACCGGACTTATCCCGGGGAAGGCGAAGAAACCATATTTACTGGGCCTGCCGAAAGTAAGGTAGCATTGCTGGTTTCAACCCAGCAGCACTTGCTAAATGCTGACCGGACATATTCTACCGATTGAGCGTATTTCCATCCAGTATCAGGCGTTCCAGTTGGTTGTGTAGTCGCCGTTGGGTGCGTTTGCTTAAGGGCTGGTGTTGTTCATACGCCTGGATGGTTTGCTGCTCTGTGTATTTGGAATTAGCCGCCCACGAAAATGGGCCCAGCAGGGAAAGCGTGATGGCGACCGGGGCCCCCAGCATGGCCCCGTAAGCGTAGCTGTTGGGGTCGGTACTGCCACCTGATATGACGTCGTAGCCGCCTAGCTCCATTTTGGAGCCGGCGTATGCCACCAGGGCGATGCTGACTGGTGCCAGCACAGTTCCTACTTTGCCCCAGGTGCGGCCTCTGCGGAAAAGGGCATGCAGGGCCTGAACCGTGTCGGCGTGCGTGAATACCCGATTATTGGATGACGGACCACTTAACGCCTGCGCATCGCAGGTCAGACCAGCTACCTGTAATAAGCCCCACAAAAGGATGGTGTGTCTCATGGTGCCCAGCTATTTCGTGTAACGATGGCATAATATATAAAATTAAAATTGTTTTTATATAATCTGTTCAGGAGCTGGTCGTGAACAATGAGAGGATGGCGATGAGGAGCAGGTAAGGGAGGAATGGTTTGCCGCTAGGGCTTGCTTTCCAACCAATTTCCGCATGGTGCCAGCTGGCACCATGCGTAGCGACAAGGCAAAAGTCCCGCTGACAACGGCCAGCGGGACTTTTGCTTTGTACTTCACAATTTGCTGTAGTGCTTCTTTGGGTACAGCAGGGTACTGCGGTGGGTGCTGCGCTTAGTAGAAATAATCCGGCGACAACCTGTTGATGAGATTTTTAGGCAGCGGCTTGCCGTCACGGTACGCGTCAACAATGGCTTTTTCATTGGTCTCGCTGTAGGTACTAAGCTTACTAATACCGACTATCAAGGGAAGAGCTACGAAAATGCCGGCCACAACGGCAATGGTTCCGCCGTCGACTTGCGCCTTAGGTTGGATGTTGTAACCAGAGGTGCTGCTGCCACTGCTGTTGCTGCTACCAGCACCCAAAGCGCGCAACAAGGCTAAGCCCCCGCCAGCGGTTACACCTGCCCAGACTTTGCCACCCAGCCGGCGCTTCGTATACAGGCGTCCGATGGCGGCGATGGTGTCGCCCTGGCCCTGGCGTAGCCCTTTCGTTGCCAAAGCCGGCGCGCTGGCGCCGGTAGTAGCAGGAGTAACTGGTGGAGTGGCCTCAGTAGTTTGGGCCTGCGCCGCAAAAGAAAAAACACCGAATGTTAAAATGAGTAATGGTTTCAGCATAAAACGGAAAAAGAATGGAATAGAGCAGATAAAGGTAGCTGCCGAAGGCACAACGAAAGGAATGCCGGCAATACGGCACGGCTATTTCAAGCAAAAAGCCATTGCCAAGTAAGGTCCGGCAATGGCTTTGCTGCGAAGGCATGGGCAAGCATCCGTGGCCCAAGCGGTACTCAAGCCCCCGTGGGTACTGCGCCCAATGTCTTTGGTATTCGGCCCGCTGTTGATTGAGGGCCGGGCCTTTGGCAGTCGGTGCGAAGCATAACATTCGAGGTGTTGCAGATGAAACAATCGTGCACCTTTCGAAACTTTACCGCTCCCGATAAATTAATTTTTGTATAGCTGGTATGTTGAAATATACAGTCTGAAAAAACAGCTTTTTCAGACTGTAATAAGTGGTGATAAATAACGCAGTAGCAAGCGTCGTCATCGTAGCAAATAGCAATAAGTAATTAGGCGAAAATCGCCGGTTATGCCCACTAAGAATGCAGGCTCAGCGCTGGGAGAGCAGGCGGCCGGGCCTGCGCTATTTGGCTTTGCGGACGTACAGATTGCCTTGCAAAGACTTCACGGTGATTTCGGCGCCGCCGCCGTTTACTTTGCCCTGGGTCCAGTTCTCTTGGCTGATGCGGTACACGCCGTTTTGGGCGCTGTTGACGGGTTTGGCTGGCTTTTCCATGGCCATGTCGAAGTCGCTGTAAATGGCACCCATGTCGGATTTCAGCTTCAGGTTGGCCTTTATAGTGGTGGGGAATGTCACGTCTACTTTGCCATTCACGGTCGAGAAAGCCATGGGCGTGTTGGGCGTCACGGCCTTGAAAGTGGCCGTGAGGCTGCCATTCACGGTGTTGAGCAGGGCCGACCCGCCCACGTCGGTTAGCTTAATCGAGCCGTTTACGTTGCTGATTTCCAGTTCGCCGCTCACGTTTTCAATGAGTATGTCGCCGTTTTGTACCGTGCCTACCTGCAGCGAGAAATTCCGGGGAACCTTGATGGTTAAGTCGATGGCGCGGCGGTAAGAGTCGTTTTTCACGGTCACGCGGTTATCCTTTTCCACGGCAGTCAACTCGAAGCCGTCGGCATTGTCGAGGCGGCGCATGCCACCGGTTTCAGCTGCGGGCTTATCGCGCGGGCGGCGCTGGCTCTCGTGCACTACGGCCTCAATCACCACGTCTTTACCACTGTAGCCCACCACGTGAATGGAACCGGCCACTTGCTTCACGTGCAGCAGGCCGGGCTTGTTGGGGCTGCTCAACGCTACGGTCAACTGTTCTTTTTCGGAAGTGTCCTGCGCCGTAGCCGGCAGCACTGCCGCCAGCGCAAACGCGGCGGCCAGGCCTAACGGAAGGAGGTGACGCTTGCGCGCCAAAAGGATATCAGGGAAGCTCATTTCGATTGTTGTTTAATGGTTACGTCGCCGTTTAGGGTTTCGAAGCGCAGGTCGGGCCCGCCATTACCCAGCCGCACGGCCGTTTCCTTGGAGATTTTGTATTTGGTGCCGTTGCCATCGGTCTGCTTGTTCTGGCTTACCTGCGGGGCCAGGCGCTCCGTCTTCGGAAAATCGGTGTACATCTCGCCATGGAAGCTCTTGAAGTGCACGTTGGCGCCGAGGTCGGGCGGGTAGGTAGCAATGATTTGGCCGTTGATGGTGTGGTAGGTGCAGGGCCCGCCAGGGTTGCGGGCGTAGGTCACCTCCACGTTGCCATTCACGGTGCGGGCGTCGGTAGCACTCCTGGCGTTTTTGATGCTGACGCTGCCATTCACGTTGTGCGCGTGCAGCGTGCCGGCCACGTCTGCAATGGTCACCTGGCCGCCGTTCACGGTGCTCACGTGCAGGTTGAGCTGGGTGGGCACCTTCACCGTGTAGTTGATGGTGTAGCGGTAGCGCGGCGAGTCGTGGTCCCAGCGCGAGCGGTGGTTGTGCAGGTCCTGGTTAGGGCGCGAGTCGTGCGGGCCGGTGGTGTAGGCGATGATGCTGTCGTTGCGCTGCACGAAGGCCAACTGCACCTCCTTCTTGCCGGCTTCGAGCAGGGTGTCGTCGGGTGCGGTCACCGTTTTCGTGACCTCCAACAGCACCTTATTGCCGGCGTAGCCTTCCACTGCCACCGAACCGAAGAGGTTGTACACGGCCAGCACTTGGCGGCTGGCGTCGCCCTGCACGGTAAATTCTTTCGTGATTTTTTCGGTGGCTTCCTGCGCCTGCGCGCGGAGCGGGGCGCTAAATAGCCACAGTGTCGCGAAGGTCAGCGGCAGGCTCATCGTGCTTTTCATGGGTTTGCGGGGTTAAGGGGTCGGGGTGCCGGCCGGTGGAGAGCGTTTGGATGCTGCTTTCAATTTTGGTTTTCACGGTTTCGTTGAGGCCGGTTTGGCGCAGCAGCTGGCGCAGCGGCTGCACCGAGCGGCGCACCTGCAGCTGCACCATCACATCGGCCAGGGCCGACTGCACCAGCGGCGAGTCCTGCAGGGTGAGGGAGCGTACCAGGCCCTGCCGCACCACCGGGTCCTGGCCCAGCTGGGCCAGCGCTTCCAGGGTAGCCAGGCGCACATTCACGTTGGAGTCGTTGTTCAGGGTACTCAGCAGAGCCGTCACCACTTCTTCGTTGGCCTTGGCAATTTCCTTCGACTGCCCCACCGCCCGCAGCCGCTGCGTGGCGGAGGGGTTCTGGAGCATGGTGAGCAGCATTTTCTGCTCCTTAGCGTCAGCCGTAGTGGTGGCCATAATATTCGCACTTCCTGTATCTGAGCGATTATTAACTGATGTTACGCAGTATTTTTCCGATTTAAATACGCTTTTCGATGGCCTGCACGCTGGATTT
>NZ_BAABDK010000014.1:0-33527 GCF_039539585.1 Hymenobacter glaciei
AAATCCAGCGTGCAGGCCATCGAAAAGCGTATTTAAATCGGAAAAATACTGCGTAACATCAGTTATTAAAGGCTAGGTATAGAATTCTGGTGCGGGCGGGCTGTGCCCGCGCGTATTCCAGTAGGGTAGTGGTTTTACCGCTACCCGCCACTGCATTGATTTTGAGGTCACCTGCGGCTGAAATGATGGCCTGTTGCTCAGGAGTAAAGTGTGGCATGGGTAGAGGCTAGAAAAGTAGTGCTTTCAACTCGTCACAAACGAATTAAACTCTGTTTCAAGCGCCAACGCTGCGTACACTTCTAGCAGCGCCTGCGTGACGGCATCATCCACGACTACCCAGCGTACAGCCATGCTAGCCACCACTGCCTTCTCAGACACGAAAAATGGTTTAAATATCTCTTTGTCATCGCTTAGCTCCGCGCGTGATTTTCCGGTAAGCACATGGCCCTTTGCTTCAGCAGCCCGCCGCGCTCGCAAAAACGCAAACGAAGCGCTATAATGTGTTGAACCTACCCGCCCATGCTCCCCTAGTCGGCGACGCAAGTCACGGGTGCGGCCCACGTACACCGGTTGGTCGTTGTGGTAGAAAGCATAAATGCCGGCCGTGTCTTTTGGAATGCGTTTGGCCAGTTCAGAGCGAGTGGCCGGAACACAGGCTTCCAGGGTGGCGAAATAGGTAGGAAGTTTAGCCGCATGGTTATCGAAATTTTTGCGGGCCTTTCGGTCTTGATTGCGCACTGTTACAGTTGGTTGTGGCGAAATTTGTAATCTAGCTCGTCCCGCATTTTATATAGTGAATTGCCGCTCGGCAGTGTCATTTTTTTAAACACATTGCCAGCAGGGTTACCCAAATTATGGAAATAGTGTACGTAGGTGCTTTTGCGTACATCGTTCAGCGACGAGCCATAGACCGGGTCGGGAAATCCAGTGCTGAGAGGCCTGGCAATGCAACGACAGTCATGGAAGGATGCATCCAGTGGCTTGTCATTTGGATTAGGCGCAACCAAAAACAGGTCCTCGTACAACTCGACCTCAAACCGAATGTCAGTGCTTCCTGGTGCGTGGACGTCAAAATATAATTTGGTATGACGACCAAGTAGGTGCCAGTGAGCTTTGCCTGACAGGGCTATTTCCTGTGCGGGCTTAGTCAAAACATCTCGCGAAGGGTCGAAAGGCTTGCCCACTGGCGGAGCTGGTACAAACCCTTCAGTTTGGTCTGTCAGAAGCGTGTAAACGGCCCCATCCGCGAGTTCTACCCGTTGCTGGGTAAATGGGTCGTATAGGTGGCCGTGTTGGTAGCGGAGGATGCGGAGGTTAGACATTATGCAGTGAGGTCAATTACTTCGTAAAGCGGACGAGCTTGTACTGGTGGCTTAATTTTATCAAGCGTAAATCTGATTCGGTCGTATGCGTTAAGAAGGTCTTTGCATTTGCCTTGCTCCAGGGTATATATTTCTTTTTTGCCGCTGGTGTCAACACGTTCCATAACTTGGCATTTGGGATGTGAGTAAGCTGTGCCACCATCAGGGAATGTATACAGCCATAAGTTTTCGTGTAGCTGCAAAGTGTAGGTGTACTCATTTCCTTGGCCATCCTTGTCCACCAGTTTGAGTGTTGTTTCACCCTTCTCTTTCAATGGCACGGCGGCTCTCCTGCCCATCTTTTGCAGTGCAGGAATTGTCTCATCCATCATGGTGTACAATTCGCTCTGATAAACTGTAGTTGAGAAACTATCGTGTGACAGTGGATTCAACAGAATTTGTTTGAATAGTGCCAAGTCACCTAGTACCCCAATTGCTTTGCCGGCTTTTGCGAATACATTTTCCAAATTCTCAATTTGGCTTCCCAACGGCATTGGAATAGGTTCGCAGTCGTTGCTAAGCGGGTGATAACGGTCGGCCGGTGACAGTATGACTTTCAGCAGCCGTTCAGTTTCCTTTCGAAGAAGATTAGCACATGCCGGGAAGTCGAGTGCATGGAAACGCCTCCAAGCCTGTGTTACATAATTATTGCTGCCACCATCTAAGAGGCTAGGTTGTGGAGTTGGAAACCTCTCATTGTTGACCAATTCAAACACATTCCAAGCTCCAGCTTCAGGCTTGGTAATGTAGTGTCTCAGCACTCGGTAGAGTTCTCGGTCATGGGTGAAGCATATTATTTGGAATTCGCGGCAGTATTTTCCGTTCTCGCCAAAAAGCCAGTCTAATACGTGCTTCCTGTTGCCCATATCTAGGCTAATCAGCAAATCATCCAAACATAATAGCTTGAGTTCACTATCCTGTGCGCGAAGTAGCAGCGCTCCTAAGCGAACAGCCAGTGCTACACGGGTAAGTTGTGCTTCGTTTAAGAAAGATTGTGGGCGATAGTGGTGTACCTCAGGCTGACCAACCCGCTTCACTTTTACGCTAAGCACTACACTTAATTCATCGTTCGTATCAGTTCGCCATTCCCTGTCTATTGCTGTTTTTGGTGCAGCGCATAGTAAATCGAAATAAAGCTGCCCATTATATGCTAGTTCAATTTGCAAAGTTTCTTCTCCACTTAAAAAATGGTCTCGAAGAAACGTGTTAGCATTATTTCTAATATTAGCTACAAATTCTGCAATTGCTTGGTTAGCATTTTTTATAAGTTCTTCAAAATCCTTGCGGGGGTCTTTGTGCCAACGTGCTCGACCATGAGCCTTTTTTAAAAGCTCTCGTAAAACCAATTCGATTCGCTCGGGTTGGCCTAAATTGTCTCTGAATAGTGTAGTTTGATAAAAGGGAAAAAGGTCTCGCATAAATACAGCCCACAAATTCACCTCTTCCCGATTGGAGCGTTGGTAGAAATCCTGCAAAAACCGGTAATGGATAAAATCAGACCCGAGGTTAGCTTCCCGAATAGTAAAGTCGGTACCATTTGCGGGGTCAGTGCGGGTGCGGTCAAGCGCAGAAAGCGGTTGCCCTGTTACCTTATCTGTGCCACCAACTGCTTCCAATCCAATCCGTTGTATTGTGCGAGTTGTCGTCGGTTCGTCGGCCCAGGTTAACTCAATAAATGCTTCTGCATCAGCGTCAGCAAATACGTGGCGCAAGCTTTGGTATGTCTGCTCAACACCTTCAACTAGCGGTACGAAGTATTTTGTTATATCTTCTTTTGCCTTTCCAGTACTCTGTAAGAAGGTGTATAAAGCCCAGAAGATTGAAGATTTTCCTGAACCATTGTTGCCATAAACTAAGGCGTGTTTACCTTCAAAATTGAACAGCTTGTCGTGGAATGCCTTGAAATTCTTGAGCCGAAGCTCCTGAATGCGTTTCATATGGTAGAAGAAGAGCTATGAATTTATGCTGCGAGTATTGGCCCAAGCCACTCGGGAACTCTGGTGCTGGCCAACAGAAGACGGTTGCGTATTGCTGACTCTGGTTGCTGCCAGCCACTGTAAACTTTGTTAATGATAGCCGCTACCGCCAAAGAGTCGGGAAGTAATGAAGGCAGTGCCCCCAAACCGCTCAAGCTGACCAGTACATCAACTTCACGCTCCTTCATACGCTTGGCTATTCCAGGATACAATTCGCACACCGCTAGGTCAAGCACCTGCCGGAACAACTGTGCCACTGCGCCATTAGGCAAGCCTTCAACCGCAGTTGGGTTAGTGGAATCATTCAGCCAGAGTAAGTAGCTTACCAACCGCTCTATGGTCGTGACTACCTCTGGCGCCGGCAGAGGCGGGAGAGGGAAAGGGTTGAGATAATTGGTCTTAAGAGTGCGGGCGTCGTCTTTGAGGGTATCGCCAGTACGCCGCAGAAACCACCAAAGCAGTTGAGAATTTCCTAGGGCTAGCAGAAATTCGTAGCTGAAGGCCGGCTCAACGCCTTCTCTAAGCTCCCAGCTGTATACCTTGGAGTTGTGACTAAAGCCTTCATTCATAGTCACGTTCGGATGCAGCGTACATATTTCCATGCTGCTTAGCCGTCGGCTGTCGAATTTATTTAAGCTTTTCGGATATAGGTATCCATGCCAGTTCTCAAGCTGATTGGCTTTACCTCGTTCTCTCCCTTTGAATTCTGCTTCGTAATGTGCCACATATTGGAATGTGAATGGAAAGCGTCGCTGTAGTTCAGGCAGAGTTATGATAGTTGCCTCTCCATTCTGGCCAATCTCGTAAGGGAAAAACACTAGCACATCGTAGTGCAATGGTTCATAGCGTTGCACGTCGCGGCCGCGTACTATGGGTCTAAACCATCTTTTTTCTAACTGCCAAAGTCGTTCTGGTTCTACCTCATTTTTTGCCCAGTAGAAATCCGCGTCTTCTTTTACTATCTGTACTTGATACAGCTTGTCATTACTAGTCTGTAAACCGACATAAATGCGAAGCACGTCTTTGAAGCGTGCCGGGCTATCTCGATATAAAGCTTCGAAAAGCTCATATTCAGCTGCGTCTTTTAGCAGTAGCCATAGGTTTTCGCCATATAGCTCCGATGCCCGCCTGATGGTGCTTAGTGACACTGGTTGGTACAGGGAGTCATCAACAAGCCGAACACGGATAGTTGACGGCGGCATGCGATAGGGGAACATCTGCAAACCGAACTCACTGTTTGGTTTCTGTGTCAGCGTGGCCACGCACACAAAGGTGTCAGCATCATTAAAAAGACGATTCGTGCCAAAGTGTGCTACTTTCTGCAAATAGCCTTTTTCTAGCAGAATATCCCTGAAATCCGCTCCCGAGGTCGTATTAAAAAACTTGTGAGGGAAGATAAAGCAAGCGGTTCCATCAGGGTTGAGCAACTGTTCTACCGTGTGCAGTACAAACAGGTTCGCCAAGTCATATGCACCCTTCGTTACTCGTGGAAATGCCGCCTCATAGTAGGGCTTTAGCTCAGGGGTGCTTTTCTCAATTTCCTGCACCCTCATGTAGGGTGGGTTGGCAATTACAATGTCAAATCCACCACGCTCAGCCCATACTTCCCGGAAGTAGAGATGCCATAAAAAGAAAGGCCGTGTGGCAGTTTCTTGCAGCTGGTCAACATCTTCTACCGTTTTTTCAAGACGCTCCGTTTCTTTAATAGCCCTTGCTAGTCGAGTGAACTGAAGCTTGCGTGCTTTTTCCTTCGATGCTCGTTTTGCAGGAGGGTCGTTTGCATCCAGGCGGATAGCATCATACCTCGCTTGTTCCTCGTCTCGTTTCAGGTCAGCCTCGTGCGCCACAACTTCCACGTTGTAACGCAGATGCTCATGCACCACTTTATCAATGTCTTCCCGGAGCTGTTGCTTGGTAAGTCGTGCTTGCCCTGGTTTTCGCACCTGCTTTTCTAGGTCGAAATAATAGTTGAGCAGTTCTTCTAATTTTTCTTGGTCACTTGGGGCGAAATTGATATTGGCCTGGCGCGGCACCGGTTGGCCAAATAGCATACCTTGCTCGCCACCCTCAATTATTGCCTGTACCCGATGCTCAGGGCGCAAGTGGTGAAGCTCAATGCCATGGTATGACTCCAGTAATGAATTTCCCTGCATCACCTTGTAGTCCAAGTTTGGCAAAGGCTCCGGAGCAACTTCGTCTACCACCAATGCTAACCAGAAACGAAGTCGGGCAATATCTACAGCTCCGGGGTCGTAGTCCACGCCATAGATGTTGTGGTGAATAATAGCACGCTTCACTTCAGCAGGCTGAAAAGGCAGGCGCCGTTCATTGGGCAAGTGCGGATACAGATAAAGCTGAGCTGCATACAATTCTTGCAGAAGCCCGATAGGAAAAGCTCCCGAACCAATGGCCGGGTCACAAACTTTCACTTCCGTCAAAAGACGCTGCGCAATGCCAGCCACAGCCCCAAGTTTTGAACTCACTTCATGATGCCGCACGAAAGCGACCACTGCCTCCCGCTCAATTCCATGACATCCGAGACGAGCACTTAGGTACCCTATCAGACTCTCTTGACACATGTATTGCACAATATGCCGCGGAGTATAAATAGCACCTTTCGACCGGTTTTCTTCCAGTAGGTTTTCAAAAATGTGCCCGAGCATTTCCGGGTCGATACCTACGTCGTGGTCGTCGGCTCTATTTTCCTCAATTGTAAAGTTGTATTGACCAAAAAACGTCAACAACTCATCAAATAGTGGGTCTGGAATCTCAATTACGTCCTCTGGCAAGGCCGTAGGTACTGGAATCCCATGCTGCCCTGGCCGGCGTTTTTCTCGCTCAAATAATCCACCATTTAGGTAGGGTACTCGGCACTTCCAGTCCAGCCCCGGAATTAGTAGCTCATCATTGTTGCGGCGAGTACTGAGGGTATCAAAAAATAATGGTTTGAGGCAACTGCTGTAGAAGGAGTTGTTTTCCAACTCAGCCGATTTCTGATACCGGTCAAATAACTCCTTGAGAAACTCAGGGTGCCCATCTGTCCATTCCACACTCCCATTGGAGCAGCCCATCCAGCCTTTCTTTTGTAGAAAATACAGAAAGACTAATTGCCCTAACAAACGCTTTGCAAAATCACGCACAGGCTTTTCCTGCGCTTCCTGCTGCTCCTTGAGTCGGAGCCGGACGGCTGTTAGTCCAAATGCAGGCCCGTAATTATTAGCGAGATACTCAGAAAACCGGTTGTAATGAATTTTGTACTGTTTGAAAAAATCCTCATTCAGTCGTTCAACCGAAAATGCTGCGGTCACATCATCAACCGTGCTTCGACCTGCTTTTCGGGCTAATTCAGCAAGACGTGCAGCAGCAGTAGTGGCCGCTTCATGGCGTCCTAGCACAAAAGTATAGCGGCGGCGGTCAGTGCCTGTTAGCGTGGGTATCCCTCCACTGTCAGCACGATTCTTCGCTAGGCGCGTCTGAAATGAAAACCGATAATCCGGTTGTTCCGGGTCAAAGTAGAAGGCGAGTACCCCATGCGCCCGAACCCCGTCTACAAATGGATAAGTAAGAGCGCGCAACCCCACCCGGTTACGAGCTATATCCGTTGTATCAGGCTGCAACTCCACCTCCACAAGTGCCAGCCGGTGTTGCGCTCCAAAGAAGGTAGGTTCCCCCAAATCCACATAGCCGAAGTGGCGCATAGCTTTCACCCGCTTAGGGTCGGGGTTGGGCAGGTCATTCACGGCCTGCTCTGCGAAAAATTCCGTGCGCTCTTCGCCGAATAGTTGCTTAAGCCGTGGCTGCCAAGCTGCCCGGTTATAGTCTTGGCGCAGAAAGAATTTCAGAATAGTAGAGTCAACCACGAGGCAAAGTAATAGAAGCTAGCCCAATGAGCTAAACCAACGATTCAGAAATAATAATGCGTGGCAACCAACCAACGCCTTCTCCAAGCTCATCTGAGTTCACTGGCTTTGAGGCACCGGTCGTCAAATCTTCCGGAGTTGGTAATGGATATTTAGTCAGCAGACGACTTACTACCGCCAGTTGCTCACCCGATGAAATATTCAACTTCTTCAGGCTTCCCTGCAGCTTATTAATCTCTCGCTGCAGCTGTTGGAATGTACCCGATGACACGGCCATCTGTGCGGCTCGTAACTGTAAACGTTCTGCTGGAGCCGCATCGGGCGGCAGCAGCAGCAAGCATCCACTCAGGAAATCCAGCGCCCGCCGCTCGTTGGGGGCTACGCGTTGCACCACTTGCGGCTGTGCTGCGGCTTGGGCCACTACCGTCCCAAAGTGGCTTGCCGCCCGGCGCACATGCTCGTGGTGATGGGGAGGCAAGGGTTTGGGCCGCTCATCGGGTGTGGCCCGCAGGTATGCGTCTGCTTCCAAAAACGACAGTTCTTCCAGCGCCTGCCCGCTTGGTCGGTCGCATAAATAAAAACCGTCGCGCCGATGCGTCCGCAGATAGCACAGAGTGCTGCCCGTCAACGCGGGAAGGGTAGGGTGCTCGCGGCCGGTGCGGGCCCGCAGGGGCAGACGACGCAGGCGGTCCAACAGCTCAGGCTCACGCCGAAATTGTTCACGTAGCCACAGAAGCCGCATCAGCCGCTCATCTTGGCCCTCGTCAGGGTCTTTGTCAAAAATGCCGAAAGTCTGCGTCTCCTCCTCTGGTGAGTATACTTCCGAGTCTTCCCCCAAGGCCTCGTGAAAGGCCTGCAGCTTTAGGTAAGCCTTGCTTTCCAAGTCGATGGACGAGTTGACCTGTGCCGTGGGGAAGAAGTTGTAAACGTACACCCGGTCTGCTACTGAACCAATGCGGTTCACCCGCCCAATGCGCTGCATTAGGCGCGTTGAGTTCCAGGGAGTGTCATAGTTGACGATGGACGAAGCTCGATGCAAGTTCACGCCCTCGGCGAGCACTTCAGTGGCCAATAGAATATCATAGTCCTGTGCCTGCTGACCTGATGGCAAATTAGCGTCAAAGTTGGCTCGCACGGTGGTCATCATCCGCTCCCGATTACTCGAGTCAATAGTCAACACCCGCCGCTTGCTAAGCTGTTGGAGTTGCTTGGCTAGGTATTCAGTTGTGTCTCGGGCTTCCGAGAATATCACCAACTTCTGGCCGGGGTTACGCTCAAGGGCAAAAAACTCAGTTTCCAGCACCTGCATGAATGCATCCAGCTTCGGGTCACTGGCTTTGAAAACTTCCCACCGGTCCAGCAGCGGCCACACGAGCTGTTGGTCAGCTATCAGGCCCGGCAGAAAGTCCGGCTCAAAATCATCCGGGGTACATACTTCAATGCTTGGGTCCAGCTCCGCCCGCTCCAGCACCAACTGCTCCAACTCATCTAGTCGGTCGTTCAGGATAAGCTCCGTTACCGGCAGGTTGGGCGCGATGAAAATCTGCCCCTGCGCAAACATCTTCACCATGGCATCGTTGGCCTCCGCAAACCGCCGCAGCGAGTTGCGAAAAGCCAGAAACGACGAATCCATGCGCTTCAGCAGCAGCGTGCGCATAATGTGCGCCAGCGAATCCGAAATTCGCTTGGCATACTTGTACTTGCTACGCTTCGGCTCCTTCAGTTTGTCAATAGCCCGGTAGCGGTTGTATTTAAGCTCTTTGCTCAGCACTTGGATGGTTTCATCAAAGAGCTGATTCAGCGCCGGCTCCAGTTTGTACAGTTGCTTGTAAGGCTTGCCTACTTTCGGAAACACAATGCCCTGTTTATCCAGGTCCTGCCGGTAAACCTCATTGTTTAGCAGGTCGGTGCGGGTTCGGCGTACCGTCACTTGCTCCAACACCTTCTCCCGAATCAGGGTGTACACTCGCCGCAGCCCCTCCCGCATGTCCCCCCGCGACACGTTTTTCAGGCGCTGGTACTCATCGGTGCGTTGCCGGAAAAAGTGCTGCAGGTTATCAACCCCTTCCAAGGTTGGCTGCTTCGAATCTTGAAACAGGTATAGCAGATTGGCAATGTCCTCGGGCCGGTTGTTCAGCGGTGTCGCTGAAATCAGTATGACCCGTTTGCGCTCAAACGTATCCGTGCCCGGCACCTTTCGACGCGTTGGCGTTTTACACAGCCGCTGCAGCTGACCGTACGCCCCGGCCGTATCATTCCGGAACTTGTGCGCTTCATCCACGATGATGAGGTCATAGTCTTCCGGGTCGTGCCGCAGCTTGTGCAAGGAGCCATTGCGCAGAATGTCATAGGCTCCGAAGCGTTGCAGCGCAAAGTCCCGTGTAGCCTCTTCCCAGTTCCGCACCAGCGCCGGCGGCGCTATAATCAGCACCCGCGGCGTATGAGCCGCTGAGCGCGCAAACTGGCAAAACCGTTTTGCAATCAGCGTCCCCACGATGGTTTTGCCCAGGCCCACCACGTCGGCCAGAAAGAACCCTGAGTGTTGCTTCAGCTTGCGAAAGCCATCCGTCACGGCATCCAACTGATACTTCAGCTTATAGAACTTGTCGTTCTGGATGAGGTCTGCTATTGTGCCGTACTCCTCATCAATGGCCTTGCCGAAGTATTCCACCAGACACTTGAGGTAGATTTCATAGGGCGTTAAATCATCGTTCAGATACGTTCGTGTGGCCACCGTCTGGCGCAGGTCGGCCGGCAACAGTTCCGTGCTCTCTTCCCACAGGTCCTGAAATGTCTTTGTAGCAAAGCAGACATCATCATAGTCACGCAACTCCACGTTGAACTCAAAATTGTCCTTCAGCCCGGCCTCTGTCAGATTGCTCGACCCCGTAATAACCGAAGCCGAAGTATGCTCATTGAAAGGCTGAGGCCGGAAGATGTATATTTTGGAATGCAGCCGCTGGCTAGGGTGAGCTCGCACCTGCAGCCGCCCACTCGCCACCCCGTCAACAAACCACCGGATGCCTTCTTCAGCTTCCCGCGTGTATTCTGCTTGCTGAATGTCAACCACCAAGTCATCCATGGCTTGCTGCCGCGCCCGCATCGCGTTGCCCAGCTGTAGGCCTTGCGCATGAGCCTTCTGCAGCGCCGCATCCACATTGATGCCAACCAGAATACGCACCTCGGCTACATTAGCTAGTAGCTCACGCAGCCGGTAGCAGCCCGAAGCCCGAAAGAAACCGACCAGTGCATCAAATTGATGAACGGGCATATGCTCGAAAAGGCCTCTTAGCTTTTCAAGCAGTGTATTGCCGTCCTGGTTAGTAAAGAACTTAGTCTTAGTCATTAAGTCGAAACACGGCTACCTAGTGTATGATAGCCTATGTCAATAAAGGAGCAAGTTACCGTTTTGCACCCCATCCTCGACTATGCGCCGACCGAGTTTTCTCATCAAATCATAACAAGTGCTGGCGTGTTTCAAGGCTTTTGTTTGTGCTTCTCTGCGTCGCCAAGTTCTCCACCTTAGGCCACCACGTCCGCACCTTCGGCAACCGCAACTGCGCCCCATTGAAGCGTTGCACCCCATAGTCGTGCCCGCCCAGCTCGCCAAACCCATCCGCCACGCGCACCCGGTAGTCATCATCAATCCAGAACAAGTGCCGGTCAAAAGCCCGGTGCAGGTTCGGGCACAGCGACAACCCATTCCCAATTGTGTCATCGTGGCTCACCGACCACGGCACGATGTGGCAGGCGTCCAGTAACGGCGCTGCCCCGGTGGTGCTCAGCAGTTGCAGCCCCGACACCGCACAAGTCGACTCGTAGGCCCGCAGCACTTCCCGCCCAAACACCGCACTCCGCACCAGCACTTCCGTTTCATCGGCCACGTCCACCACTCGGTTGTACACGGCCGCGGGTTCCTCCAGCATCTGCCGGCCTAGCTCATCCAGCTTTTCCCGGCCGGCCCGCGGCCGGAAGTAATGCCGAGTCAGTGGGAAGTAGCGCGCCAGCAGTGCCTGTCTCACCTGCTCCCGGGCCACCGGTTGTAACAGCAAGTCCCATAGCGACGCATCGAGCGAGGCATAAGCAATAACGTCGCGCAGGTGCCCAAAGCTGCGCACTGACTTCGACGAAGTCAGCACCAGTTCACGTCCTGGCCGTGCATGCAGATGCCAGAAGCCACTGCTCTGCAAGTGGAAAAACGGCATCTGAAAAGGACAGGCCGAGTATTCCGGCCCCGGGCTCAACAGCTGGCAGTACGCCTTGAACGCGGCAATCAACTCCGGTGTAATCTCGATACGGTTGTCCCGGATGCCAGTCTCCTCAATGCCCTCCAGCACCGCCAACAACAGCGCCGGTTTGTACGGCGACTCCAGCCGCACCCCCGCCACGGTGCGCACATCCACTTTCAGCTTGGTAATCTTGGCCAGGTAGGGTAGGAGCGTCGTCAAGGAGAGGGTACGGGCTGATGAGCGAGTGGGTAAAACTACCCGCTAATGGCTATTCGCGCTTGCCTATAACTCAATTAGCTGTGCTCAGTCACGCAGCAACCCTGCATCGCTACCTCATACGCCCGCTTCCTCTCCTGCGAAAGGCAGCCACAGGCGCAAGGACAGGACTCGTTGGCTTATCCTTCTCCCGGAAATACTCCTTTACATCAAAGTCATCGCCTTGGTCCACAGTCCAGTAGTCATGCTCAAAACGAGCCTTGTGCCGCAGGTGCTGCAGATGCGAGTTGTAGCGCCCCTCCCGCAGAATGATTGAAATTTCAGTGCGCCCGTTGCGATACGCATGCTGCACGGCATCCACATAATAAGTATTCCAGTAACGCCGAAGCACAAAGGGCAGCTCCACCGCTTCACCAACTCGCGGCGTGACAGCTAGGCGGCATCGAAACCAGATGCTCTGTTCCAGGTGGTGCAGCTCAAACACATGCTCCACGGACGAAAAATCCAGGAAACCAGTGTCTTCAGCTTGGGCCATTTCCCAGAAATCTGCCGACCAATTATCCAGCCACCGCCGGTACATGGCCGAGTTAACGCCCAACTGCTGTTGCAGTGCTTTACCCGTGGGCTGCTTCTCTGCCGCCGGCCAAGCCAGCATTAGCCGCAGCAGCGGCTCGTACACCTTGCCCATTGCTGCCAGCTTTTCAACGGCTGGCCGTTCCTGCATCAAGCTGTACAGCAGTCGGGTAGACGGTATCGGTTCCTTGCGGGATGAATAGGTTTTCATAGCCCACCTAAATTACGGTCTTCACCCGATAAGCGAAGCCCCGCCCAACCTAACGCTTCCGCTGCTGCCGTCCCTTCAGCTGCTCATAGCACGACACCGCCGCCTCAAACGCCTCAGCCGTGAGCTGGATGATGGAATACCGCGCCCGGTCCCGCAAAATGAAGTCGTCCACCGCGTCCCGGTGCCCCAGCCGCCGCAGTTCGTCTGCCTCACCAGGAGCCAGCGCCTTGGCAATCTGTATCTGGTAGTCGCCTTCCGGCGTGATAATCATTAGTATGCGCCGGTTGTGCAAGCGCCGCACCACGCCGCGGCGCGTTTCATAATGGGCCAGGCTGCCGGGCAGGTGGGCAGGAGGAGTGGGGTGAGCCATAAGAGTCAAGTCAATTGATTGAAAAAAGGGCTGTTTGATTTCATTCGAGAAGCAGCCCGAGTCACGCCGCCAAGTCGGTGGGCGTTTCGTCGGCTTCCATCAGGGTCGTGCGTATCAGGCCGTAAATCGTTTCCCACCCCAGCCGAATGCTTTCCGTGGGTAGCTCGACCAGGTACTTCGCCGTCACGTAGTCCACCAGGTCGGGCGTGGCTCCTTCCTGGTCCAGCTCCGCCGGCAGCACCGTGCGCCACGGCGGTTTGCCCGGTCGCGTTATTTCCATTGTGCGGCCCTCTCCCAGCCGGCCTGTCACCCGGGCCCCCATCAACATTCGCGCATTTGCCATAATCTGCTTGGTATAGAATAAATAGCTGCATCAGCACCGCACCCGCCATAGCTCGGCCCATTTCGTTGTAAAGGCTGGGCTCTTCGCGTCCCGCCGCATGGCCCAGGGCTCGCGCGTACCTGGCGCCGGCACCGCCGCGGCCACCTTCACCGCGCCGGCCCCGTAGCGCCCGTTCAGCGCGTCCAGCGCGCCCATCAGCTTGGCCCGCGCCGGCGAGGCGCCCAAGTCCCCAAACAGCGAGGCCTGCTGGTTGGTCCCGGCCCGCTCCAAACCATCGAGCACCACCCCGGCCTTCACGTAGCGCAACCCCGGCCGCCAAATCCGCTCCAGTCCCCGTTGGGCCCACTTCGTCAGCGTCAGCGTGTCGTCGGTGGCCACCGGCAAGGTCAGCTGCGCGGAGTGGGAGTAGGGCGGGGGCAGGTTCGCAAACCGGCTGGTTTCCACCGTCACCGTCAGCAGCCGTGCCGCCAGCCCGTCGTGCCGCAGAATCTCGCCGGCCCGCGCCGCGTGCGTGGCCACCGCCCCGGCCACCTGCTCCAGCTCTGAGAGCACCTGCCCAAACGAGCGCGACTTGCACACTGACTTGCGCACCTCGTCCTCGACCACCACGCCCGAGCAGGAAAACCCCCGCAGTTCGTGCAGCAGCCGCGCCCCCACCACGCCGCCCAGGTGCTTCCGGGCCCAGGCATCGCCCACGCCCGCCAGCTGCGCCGCCGTGCGTACTCCCACCGCGTAGAGCTTGGCGGCATTTCGGTGCCCCACGCCCCACACGTCCTCCACCGCCACCCGCGCCAGGGCCTCGCGCCGCTGCGCCTCGTCGTCGAGTACCAGCACCCCAGACCCCGCACCCGCAATGGCATCTTTCTTAGCCAGCCGATTGGCCACCTTGGCCAGCGTCTTGGTCGGCGCAATGCCCACGCACACCGGAATGCCCGTGCGCTGCCGCACCGCTCCGCGCACGTCACCCGCCCATTCCGCTAGGTCGAAATGCCGCTGCATGCCGTGCAAATCCAGAAAGGCCTCGTCCACCGAGTAGATTTCCACCGCCGGCGCCCGCTGCTGCAGGTACCACATCACGCGCCGGCTCATGTCCCCATACAGCTCGTAGTTCGAGGAGCAGGCCACCCCGCCGCGCTGCTCAAATTCCGCCTTCACCTGAAAATACGGCACCCCCATTTTCAGCCCCAGCACCTTCGCTTCCTGCGACCGTGCCACCACGCACCCGTCATTGTTGGAAAGAACCACCACCGGCCGCCCTTCCAGCTCCGGCCGGAAAACCCGCTCACACGAAGCGTAAAAATTGTTGCAGTCAACCAGGCCGAACATAAGGCATTAGGGTAGTGGGCTCACTTCTTGAGGAAGGGGCCAAGTGAAGAAAAAAGAAGGCTGTAGTAGGTTTCCTGGCTGTTTACAAGCGCTGCCAGGCAAGCGTAGAAAATAGAGAAGTCCGGCGCTTCACTAGTCGGTGTCAAACAAAATGTCAGCCCTTACCCCGGCCGCACGTACCCCAGCCCCCGCCGGCCTTCCTGCACCAGCGGATGCAGCACCAGCACCACCACGCCCATGATGCGCAACTCCTCGGCGTCGCGCACCACCACCGGCGCATACGCCGCATTCTCCGCCACCAGGGCCACCGAGTCCGCCCGTATCATTAGCCGCTTCACCATGCACTCGTTTCCTACCCAGGCCACAACAATGTCGCCGTGCGCGGGCTTTAGGCTCTTGTCCACCGCCAGCACGTCCCCGTCGTGGATGCCCGCTCCCGTCATGCTGTCGCCCTGCGCGTGGGCTAGAAACGACGCATCCGGGTGCCGCAGCATCATCCGGTTCAAATCCACTTCCTCCGATTCATAATCCGCCGCCGGCGACGGAAACCCGCACGACAGCCGGGTGCCAATGAACGGCAGCGTCGAAAGCCCAGCCTGGATACTGCCTAGTAAAATCACGTTTGCCATATGCTTATCCCCCTATTAGGGATGCAATTATACGGCGTTACTAATGAAATTAGTTTTGAAATTGTCAATAATATTAGTAAAGTTATACAAAGCCTGTCAAAGATGCTTGCTCATGTGCAAACTTCTTTATTCACTCCTATCCATTATAGATAACCATTGTGTCTTCAACGTGACCCGGTGAAAATAAAACAAGCATGGAGGCGAATGACCCGAGCAGTTGATATGAGCGGACAGGGCCATTTTTAAGGAAGCCTACTACCACTGGCATCTTGTCGCGGCCGATGGCGGCGACAACAAGTTTGTAGACGTGCCATTGCCGCGGACGCCGAGTGCCTCGTCACTAACGACCGCCATTTCCAGGTGCTGCTGGCTATCGAGTTTCGCCGGGCGCCGGTGGTATCCTTGGCGGAGTTCTTGGACCTGTTCCCGTGCCACGTCCAGGGAGGCTCAGTGGTGAAACCCCTGTTGAAAAAGTAAGTGGCCTTAGCATAGCAACAAAAGTCCATACCTGTGTCTGGCAGTGCTTTTTAGTATACTACCTTTGGCTCTCATCATATCTTCTATATGCCGTCGATAATGGAGATGGTCTTACAAAATACGTGACGGCTTAAATGAATTTTATGACAGTAGATAAATACTATACCGATTTAATTCGTCGCAATTTAAATAATGTACCTGCTTTCAATGAATTAAAAAACACTTTGACTCAATTCCAAAGTTTAGATTTTTTTATTGCAGGAGGAGCAATACGGAATCTAATCAGCAATACAACAGAACAGATGAAAGACGTTGACTTGTTTGTTAATACATTAAGCCAAAAAAGTAACCAATTTGAACGGCTGCAGAATCTATTGTCAAAAAAAGGAACGCTAGAATTCGGTCAATACGGCTCACCACGATGGTTTCCAAATCAAATGACGTCATTTTATTATGACATAGTTCCTTTTCATAAATTTGATGTTGGGTTTGGAAATCCAACAAGCATCGACGAGACATTATTGCAATTTGATTTCACTGCAAACGCGGTAGGATTCAATATTTATACTAATGTCTTGCACAACCCGATAAGGGGGTTAGAGGATTCTGAAAATAACATCTTGAAGGCAGTGAGGCTTGATTTCCCTGATGAAATAATCTCAGCTCAAGTGCCTGTTCCAAGATTATCTGTTCTCTGGTTCAGGTTCATGCATTATGCTTCAAAGCTAGATTATGTCATAGAAGAGGAAACTCTATTATGGATTATTCAAAATTCATACAGAATCAAAGACCTGTATTTATTTGAGAAATATTTCTTTAAGCCGGATATTAAAGAAGGCTTGGTATCAAAATTATGAAAAATGAATCAGAAATGTTCATTGCCAACGGCAAATTAATGATGCTCGCTTCAGCTGCGCTTAGAACTTCTATCATCAGTGCTGAAAAAATAGCAATGGGTGCTATGACACATAAGTACACGTTGATAGCATCAAACAACACAGAATATATTATTAGGTTTTATCCAAAGAATCTTAGCTATATAATTAATTATGAGCCGGATTTATTTAAGTTGGCAGAGCGGGAAAATGCTTTAGTGCCCGAAGTCGTTTACGATTCCAGGAAAACCTCTAGCAAGTACGATTTCATTATTTATAAAAAATTACAAGGACAACCACTTTCGAGTGTTCTCAATGAAATGCCATTACCGGTTTTAAACGAAATTACCACTCAAATATTCAAAAATATTACAGTGCTTCACGGGATTCAATTCATTGGGTTTGGTGCATTAATAGATTCATCTACAGGCGCCAATGATAATTGGACTGCATTCTTGAACAATAACATCAAGGAAGGAATTAAAAATATTTCAAATCTAAATATTAGTACAAATAAGATAACTAAGGTAATAGAGTTCTTGCATGAGATTAAATTCATTTTAACCCAAAGAAGAACATCACCCATGTTCCTGTGGAGTGATATTAGTCCTGAAAATATCATAATCAACAAAAATAAACTATCGGGTTTCATTGATTTTGATGCAGTCATGTCAGGCGACATTGCAATGGAAGCGGGTTACTTGTATGCGAGAGAGATGAATTCTGTGTTTTGTGATAAACTATTGAATAAGTATATTAAGCTAGGGGCGGTTTCTTTTGAAATAATTCAATTTTATAGCATTATCCGCTTACTGAGGATAAGCAAATATCTTTCTCAGCCGCTGCCAAATGGAAAACCAAGAGACAATCCGCGCGATATTTTCCCAGGCTCTTTTGCATCAATTGATTCGTTGTAAAAAAACATTACCTCATGGTACCAAATACAAATACGACAGCAGTCCAAGACCACAGTATTGTAATGAACGCCCAGCTGAATGCCGTTGAAAGCAACCCCCAAAAAAAGGGGCGCAACCAAAATAAAGCAGGATATGTAGCAGCGTATATTATAATAATTACCATCGCATCTGTGTGGATGTTCTCAGAAGCTTATAGGGGAGCGACTTCGTTTACAATCCGCACAAAATGGGAAAATCAGGATTCAATCGCGCTTGGAGATTACCCCGATTGGTTTTATTACAGCAGACCGAGCAATGACTTAATCATAAGGGTGCCACTGAACGATTCTAGCAAGACTCGCTTATTGAAATTAATTGATTCTAAACAGAAATCTTACCCTGAATTTAGAAACTCTATAAATCAATTAGCATTCCTATCTGAAGGCTTAAAAACTGATTTGCTTCTTTCGCTATTATGGCTTTCAGCGTGGTCAGCCGTTATCGGAGTGCAGATAAGAACTATTTTTGATTTTATTGGTGTAATATGCTATACTGATGAAGGATTAGACATAAGTGTTTGGTGGCCCTGGTATCTCTTACGCCCATTAATGGGGTTTACAATTGGTCCATTAATAATTATCTTAACAAAGACCCATTTTTTCAATACATCATCAGCCAATGGAGATATTACATACATCGCAATTGCTGCAATAGCAGGATTTGGAGTAGTTGAGGTAGTTGACAGGCTAAGGCTGATATCGAAAACTTTATTTGGGGCAGGCAACAGTGAAAGTAAAAAGAAGAAAGTCTCCACGGAGGCTGTTGCTGACAATAAAACGGACTCTGATTAACCGTCAAAAAAGCCCCGCCAGCCACTGGCGGGGCTTTCTGTTTCTCCGGTGGCCTAAGCTTCTTTCGTCGCTTCGAGGGTGCCTTGGTGGCCACTGCCGCCTAGAGTGTTGAGCTTGGTGTAGCCCTGGAGTCGCTCCCACATCTGCGCTTAGTGTGCGAGCTTTCATAGGCTTTGAACTGCAAGCAGATTTAACGCCGTCAAGCAAGTTCTCAGCAAGAGGCATATACCATGCGCCCCTACGGGCCTCGACACGCCTCTATGTGCCAGGTTCACGGCCGTGCAGGTCTTGGGCAACACGTTTGTCACAAACCAAAACGAGCGGACCGCATTGGGCAGCTTGTTTCCACCCTACACTTCAAAGTGCGGCCTGTCCTTGAACCCCGGCCAGTCGCCACCCCAATGCACCCGCGCATCGGCCGCCTTCATCAGCCGCGCAAACTTGCTCAATAGGGCAGGAGACCAGCTTACTTCGTCATCCGCCAGCAGAAATGCTACGTCCAGCGCCTGACTCGGCAGCGTATTGTGCTTGCTTTCCCCGCCGCGCTTGTACGTCACGATGGGCCCCGGCGCGCTTCGTCCGTGCGTGTACAGCTCATCCTGTCGTTCCGGCGACCGGTAGCCTTCGCTCACAAACGGTAGCCCCAGCGCCATCAGCACCGGGTCACCCATCCAACGCCGCAACGCCACCTGATAGGCTTCCACCAGTTCCGTCCGTACCTGCGACAGCCGCGTGGCCTGCCGCAACCGCTGCGCCACATTCAGCCGCGGCGGTGGAAGCACCTGCAAAACCGTCGTCGTGCTATTCAGCCCCGTTTCCATTGCTCCCGTTGTCGCTATTGCCGACCTTCTCCACCGGTACTACCTCCACCGGCACCCGCACCACTTCCTCGGGCTTTTGCAAGGCCTTGCGTACCGTCGCCCAAATGGTCACCAGTGCCACCAGCGCCTGAATAATCAGGTGCCCGTAGTTCTCAATTTTTGTGGGGTCGGGCGGGGTCAGCCCGCTGCTCACTACTTGACCCAGCAATGCCGTGGTCACAATGTGAGAAATATGTCCTGCTTTCGTGCTGCTAAACATGGCGAATATGATTTAGTAAAAATTGTTTGTACAAAGCTACGATTTATCAACTTTATTTTACATACTGAATAAAACGACTGCCACATATATTTTGCATTAATACAAGTCTGTTGATTATTTGGGGCTGCCCCCGGCCCTCCGCTCCGCTATGGGCCGGGGGCGGGCTGTCCAGGGGGCCGCTGACGCTCCCGTGCTGCGCACCGCTCCCGTTGGTCGCGCCCTTCCCATCCCTCAGCTCAACCACTGCTACCACTGATGCTGCAGAAGCCCCGCCCCACGCCGCCGTGCCGCACCAGGCCCAAAAAGGCCTAGCGCCGCCCGTCAGCTACCATTACCCGCCCGGTGCCGGCCGCCGCTTCCATGGGCTGCACTCCCTCCGCAACACGGCGCTACGTCCATTCCTCGCTCCGCTGTGCTGCGCTCCTCATTCCCTCCGCTTGCTATGCCTCCGGTCGCTGCGCTCATTCCAGCGTCATCCCGCCCCTCTGCCCACCGCACCGATACCCCGCCACTCAAGTCCCCACAGAAGATACCCTGACGCCCGCCCACCGCACCGCACCCGGGCCGCGCAGGGCCAGAAAATAGCCCCACGCCGCCCGTCCGCACCCCTTAATTCGGTTGCAGGCCGCAGGCCGAAAAAGGCCCGCCACCTGCCAGTAAAGCTTGCGTTCCAGCCACGCAGGCAGAGGCAAGGCCCGCTTCGCGGAGGGTTTCATTGGGGAGAGCCCCAAGCCCCCGCCATCATGCCCCGGCTAACGCCCGGTCATCTTCCTCGGCTTCCGCACCCTCCCGTTGGTCGGCCGCTTCACCCTCAAGCAGCCGGCTCCGCCGAGCATCCATTGGGGCAAGCCCCAAACCCCTTAAAAAGGCTTTTAGTGGTTGTTCTCCCGCCTGTCCGGGGCCGTTTCCGGTTGGGTAGGGGCCGCTAGTCCAGGGGCAGCAGTTCCACCGGGCGGCCCAGGCGCCGGGCTGCCTTCAGCGTGCTCAGCGTGCCCTTGCTCTTGCCGTCCCACACCACCAGCACCAGGGCGGCCCGCTTCACTATCTCGGCGTTGCGCACGTGGGTGGCGGCCGTGGGGCCGTGGGTAGCATAGTCGGGCCGTAACTCGGTCAGCGGCACCCCGTGGTTCCGCGCCCAGCTGGCAGCCAGCGCGTCCACCCCTGCGGCCCCGCCGCTCACCACTTCCGCCGGCTCCAGTTCGGCCAGTCGCCGGGTCAGCGCGGCGCAGCTTCTCACGCCCCGGCTGCCCACCACCGCCACTGTCTTGTTTTTGTGTTTTTCCATACTTAAAGATACGACAAACAAAGTTGTCAAACAAGCATATTTGCTTGTCAAAATAGTTGTTATAGTTCAAATAAGTTTGTATCTTTGGTTTGTAGTCGGGAAAGCCCCGGCGACCGCCCCCCGGAGGCCTACGGCGCGGGCACCTCACGGCTAACTCCTACAGCCATGCAACCCAATCAACTTTTGCAGCTCGCCGCTGCCGCCTGGAAAGGACCCGCCCTCTGTTCTTTTTCGGGCATCTACGTTTCGCAGTCCGCCGCCACCTATGGCAAGGGCGGTACCTCCTGGCACGTCATGCTTAGCCTGGCCACGCGCCCGGAGTGCCAGCCCGCCGGTGGATTTGCCGGCTTCTCTCCCTGCCCATTTGAGGCGCTGCGCTTGGCTTTTCGTGCCATGCGGGCCGCGCACCCAGGCTTTGCCTTTGGGGCCGTGTGGGAGGTGATAAAGGCCGAGGATGAATTTGCTGGCATCCCCGCTCATGCTTAGCCTAGTTTTAGCCCCAGCCGCGCCCACCACGGGCGCGGTTGCCGGCAAGCTGGCCGCCCTGCGCGCCACCCTGGCCCGGATGGAAGCCAAGTACCCACCCAAGCCCCAGGCCGCACCCCAGCCCATACCGCCCGTTTCGCCGGCTGCTTCGGCCGCCACCGTGGTCCTGGCCCGCGCACAGTCCGCCCTATTCGATGCCCGCGCCGCCAAGTATGCGCTGCGCGATGAGTACCGCTCCGGGCCCGGCCGCTTTGCCCAGCTGCGCGCCGCAATCCTGCGCTGCCGCGAGGCCCAGGCCACTTACAAGGCCGCTGCCGCCGCATTCCACGCCAGCCCCGCCGGTGCTGCCTTGCAGGCCGCCCGCGCCAAATACCCCCGCTATTAGCCAACAGGCCCGCGCTGCTACGGCGCGGGCCACAAAAGTCAGCATCATGCCTAAAACTGCTACTACCTATCAGCCCCATCTGCTCGACCCGAACAGCGCCCAGCCGCAGCCGGTCAGCCCCGCCAACGGCCGCAGCTTCAAGCTGGCCGAATTGTACCAGCTGCTCGACTGCCAAACCGTCGACGTGGTGCGCGTCAGCGAGGCGCTCATTCTCATCATCGACGACGAGGGCAAGTTCCGCAAACCGGCCTACCTCAACCTGCTGGCCACCTACGTCTGGCACCAGCACCAGCCCGAAGCGCGCGGCGTCGACTGCATCGTGGGCCGCGCCATCCTCTGCCACGACCAGCAATTCCGCTAACTCATCAGGAGCCAGCTACGGCTGGCCCCGCTTTAGCCTCATTTTCTCATGAAATCCAAGCTATTCCAAGCCTACGGCTACGAAAAGGACAACCACTCCAAAGTCGCCGTGCTCCACACGGTGCGGGCCGCCAACCTCACCAAGGCAAAGGCCCTATTCCGCAAATACTACGTGCTGACGTCGCCCGTCACAGCGGCCAACTAACACCCAAACGGCGCCGGGGCCGGCCGCCAACGGGCCCCACTTTTTTCACTTCCCAACCCCTTCCCATTATGGCAACTGCCACCACTTCCAAAACCGCCGCTAAGGCCACTACCTCTGCTGCCCTCGTTATTGAGTCGGCCGCTACCCTCACCGTCAGCTCCCGCCCGGCTTACCTCGTCGCCGGCGTGGACGAGAGCACCGGCGAAGAAACCTGGTCGAACCGCTTCCGCTACCTACCCGGCCACCCGCGCCAGGTGCGTTTCGATGCCAAGGCCGGCCAGTTCAACATCAATGGTACCGTCCCGCTCGGCAGCACGCTTTCCTTCATTCCGCTTGCTTGGCGCGTTTTCCAGGACGACATTCTGAACATGGGCCGCAAGCTGTGGGCCGAGCTGTTTTTTGCCGATGACAAAGGCGCCATCTGCGCCGTGCTCTTCCACGGCTACAGCGTCGAAAACCTCTACCGCCTCATCGAGCCGCTGTTCTACGACGACCTGACCCTGGCCGACGTGACGGTGAAAGTCACTGCCGAGAAGAAGCAGACCACCAAGGACGGCAAGACGGCCACCTACTACATCGCCCAGTTCAGTTACGAAGCCGCCGACGCGGCCGAGGTAGCCGCCCGCCACGACTTCGCCCGCGACTTCCCCATCTGGCGCGCCGAAACCTACACCGGCAACGCCGACGTGCGCATCCAGCACGGCTACACCGTGCCCGCCGAGGACGGCCCCGAGCCCGCTGCCGAAGCGGCCGCCCTGCCCATGGCAGCCTAGTCGCACCGCCCACCAGCCGCCTTCTCCCTTCCGGAGTGGGCGGCCCCAGCGGGCCGAAGTAGCTCTAATTCTAGCCCTAGCCCTAATCCCTAGCTTCTAACTCTGATTGCTCATGTTCCACGCCCTTACACATCACCCCGCCCTGACCCAGGCCCAGCACCGGGCCTTGCCCCAGGTTAGCAACACCGACCTGAGCACGCTTAAAAACGAGTTGCTCGGCCAACCCCGCCAGCTCAACTCTGTGGCACTAGCCTACGGCTCCCACTTTCACACCGCCGTGCTTGAGCCGGCCACCTACGCCCGTACCGAGGAGCGAGGCATCAAATGGGCCGACCTGGAAACGCTGGCCCGCCAGGTGCGCCGCCAACGCTACTGCCGCGACCTGCTCTACCGGGGCCAGGCCGAGCAGTCCTATACCGCCATCCACATCGCCACCGGAGTAGGAGTGAAGCTCCGCCCCGACCTATTGGTGCGCAGCCGCGCCGGCCGCCAGCTCACGCTCATCGATTTCAAAACAACCAGCAGCCCCGACCTCGCCCACTTCCTGACCACCATCGAGAAGTACGACTACGACCGCCAGGCCGCCCTTTACCTCGACGTGCTCGGGGCCACCCGCTTTCTCATCATTGGCGTGCAGAAGAAAGCCCCACACGCCGTATGGCGCGTTGAGCTAACAGTCTTGCCCGGCCTCCTCGACCAGGGCCGCAAGAAGTACAGCACCTTGCTCCGGCATCACGCCCAGCTAATTCCCCGTATGCCAGCTGCCGCCACGCCCCAAGTTACTCCCCGTCCGCTGGCGCACGCTGCCTAAGCAACCCTTTCACTACACCTCTTTCCCATGGCAACCTTTCAAATTTCCCGCACCAGCGGCCAGTACTGGTACCACTTGCGCGCCGACAACGGCGAGATTGTCCAGTCCGGCGAAGGCTACACTAGCAAAGCCAGCTGCGAAAACGGCATCCAGAGTGTCAAGGCCAACTGCCAGCCCCAGCGCTTTGACTCCTTTTTCAACGCCGGCCAGTACGGTTTTAACCACGTGGCTGCCAACGGCGAAATCATTGGCCGCAGCGAGAAGTACACTACCGCCCAGGCCCGCGACCACGGCCTCCAAGTCGTCCTGCGGGAAGCCCCCGAAGCGCAGTTGCAAGACCTGAGCTAACGATTTAATCAAACGCAAAAAAGCCCGCTGGCAAGAACGCCAGCGGGCTTTTTATTTAGTTGTAGGCGCCTTGACGCTAGTTGCTTGCCGTATCGCGTGTGCTCGCTTCTACTGCAGCAGTTGTAGCTGATTCAGCCGCTGGTAGAAGGTCCGGTGTGGGAGTTACCTTCAGTGCCGAAGCTTTTGCCGTCTGTGCAGGTGGAATAATTGGCGTGCCCACCAGTTCGCCAAACAACGGGTTGAGCGGCAGTTCCAGCCCACCGTTGCCATCCGGCACTTGGTTGAAGATAATTAGCTCCTCACCGGGCGTACTCTGCGCCAGATGGTCTTCCAGCACCTCCTGCCCGCTGTTGGCGTGCAGCGCCTGCGTGAGCAGCGTGTAGGTGCTCACGTCCACGTTGTAAATCTGGTTCAGCTCGTTCATCTGCATGGCCGCATCCTCGGCCGCGCCAATGGCATCGGCTAGCAGTTGAGTATAGCGTCGGGCCTTCTGGTCGGCTTTGGCGCGCAGCTTAATGGCGCGCTTCATGCGCCGCTTGAATTGAGTTTGATAGGCCGTTAGTGCCATGATTAGTTAGAATTAGAAGTTAAAAGATTAGTCCAGGTCGGCATCAGGCGCCAACATGGCGTCGCCGGCATTGGCCGGCAGGTTCACGAAGACCACGGCCGGGGCGCCGCCTAAACTGGTTGCGGCAACCTGATTCAGGGCCACCGCGGTGCCAGCCACCCGGTAGCCGTCCACTAAATCGGTGCGCTGGCTGAGCGCGGTGCCATACAGCGTATTGATTCGGCCAATGTGGTCGGCGGCGATTTCGCCCTGTGCCAGCACAGTGGCCAGTCGGGCCACCAGAAAGCGGGCTTGCCGGTCGGCTTTCGCCCGCAGGGCCAGGGCCTTTTTCATACGCCGCTTGTACTGCAGCTGGTAGCCAGTAAGTGCCATTGAGTAGCAGGGGAGAGGTGAAAAGAAAAACGGCCAACCGGTCATGGTTGGCCGTCCTTTCAAGGTCGCGGCTTATGCCACGTACTCAATGGCCAGCGGGTTGGTGCTGTTGTTATTGAGCGGGTAGAACTTGCCGTTCACCTGCTGGTAGAAGTTGATGCCTACCACACCTACCACCAGGTTAGCGGCAGGGGGAGCAGCCGGGAAGCTGGCCACTACCGTTTGGTTCGCCAGAGCCACGCTGTTCACTGCCAGGATGCCGAGCGGGGCGGCCACAACAGCATTGGTGTAGGTCAGCGTCTCCATATCCAGCGACGAGGCCGCGAACACCACCTCGAAGTGGGTCGTACCCTGTGGAGCCGCCACGTCCGCGGCCGGGTTCAGCGCCGGAATCATCATTGTCACGTCCGCACCCGCGCCCGTTACTTCATAGGGGAAGTACATCGTCTGCCCGATGCCAGCCCCGGCGTTGAAGTTGAAGCCGAGCAGAGGAGCCGAGTTGGTTGAGTCGAACACCCGTTGCCCACGGTCGTTCGTGTCATCAAGGCCGATGACTTCGCGCATGGCCTTGGTCAGGCGCGAGGCCACACGGCTGTCACTGGCCGCAGCAATGGCCACGCGCAACGAGTCGCGTAGCACCTTGCTGTAGCTGGCCGCCAGGCCAAATTCGGATGCGTTTTCACGAGTACGCGCCATGCTGGCCGCGGTCATGAATTTGGCCTTGTTCGAGGCCGGCTTCTGCGCAACCGAGCCATCCTTCCGGAAGACCAGTCCGCCCACCGTCCCCTGCAGGCCCAAAATACCAGTTTGTTGTGCCATTGTGAAAAGTAAATTGTCTGAATGCGCCGATTTGCCAATAGCGGCCAGCTCCTCAACCCGCATTCATAGCCAGGGCGCTGTTTGTCGAGTCGAAATACTTCAAGTAAATTTGACAATCCTAGCCCCGTGCCCCGTATAGCCCGGTCAGTCCCCATACACCCCGCCCCATCGCCGTGCCCCGCATCTGCCTTTACCCCAAAGACGTGGCGACCCTCACCGGCCGCAGCTACGATTCCGCCAAGCGGCTCGTGCGCCGCGCCCGCCAGGCCGCCGGCAAACCGGCCGGTGCCCTCGTCACCGTGCAGGACTTCTGCCGCCTCACCGGCCTCGATGCCGCCGAGGTAAGCGCCGCCCTGAACGCCCCCGCTTCCCGGTAGCTCGTCCCGTCCTTCAAGGCACCTCGAAGCGTACACGAAGCGTACCCGCACCCATCCCGCCCAGCCTGGGCCAACCAAAAAAATACCCGACTCGGGAGTTACTCCGGTCGGGTATTTTCGTCTCAGGGCAGCCAGTCTGTTCAATAGGAGTCTATACCAACTCTCCGATGGTCTTCTTGAGTGCGGCGGTGCTTTTCCAGTTGCGGAAATTGGTTTTTACTGCCTCCGCCGGCTCCCGGCCGCTACGACCAACTAAGTCGGTGTACAGCTCAACCAGCTTCTTGGTGTTGCGCAAGGGGGCAGACGGTAACTCTGGCAGCAGGTGGTCCAGGACCTGCTGCAGTACCTCGTCCGTGGTCGCATCGATGGCGCGCGCTTGCTGCAGGTTGTCGGCCAGTCGCTGCACCGGCACAAACTCGACCGCGAGGAAGCGCCCGAGCGTGGTGCCCAAGTCGGCGGGAACAAGCCGGCGGGTGGCACCAGCCGATAGAAACGCTTCCAGTGCCAGGACCCGACAAGCCGGCACCCGGTGCATCAGGCCGACTGCCAGCAGCAAGGTGGTCGGCTCTGTGAACGCCGGACCCGGGCCCAGTAGCTCCTGCAAAGCCGCCTGAACGACATCCCGCTCGGTGGATTCCAGGCCATCGGCCCAGGCCGCCGTGCGCATCACGTGCCAATGCAGCGGCGCCGGGTTGTGGGGCACCAGGCTGGCCACAAACCGGTAGTCTTGGGGCAGCACCCACCCCGCCTGACCCATGGCCCGGAAGCGGGCGTGCTGGGAGTAGAGCAGCAGCGGCGACGGCGGTGTCTGGCTGGTGTACTTGCTCGGAAACTGCAGCACCGGGTACTGGTGCGTCACCGTGGGCTTGCCGGGTTTCCACTGTTCCACCCACGTATTGGTTTTGACTTCAAAGTGCCACTCCGGAGCCCAAGGGCGCACCACGCCGGTGTAATCCGTCGCAATCAAGGCCGTCAGCTCCTCGAAAACGCCATCGGGCCGACGGGTGCGGGCGGCAACCGCCCACAGCCACGGCCAGGCATCGGCCAGGGTGGTGCCCCCACTGGCATTGCCGGGCAGCAGCTTGCCCAGGCGCGCGGTCAGGTGCTTGAGCACGGAGGTTTTCGCCGGCTGGAAGGCTGGTAAGGCTGGCTGCCCGGGTGTCAGCAGCCACTGCAATAATTCGCGCAGCTCCGCCCGCTGCAGTTGGGTGAGTCGGGCGAGGGCTGTCTGGGCTGCTGCCGTGTTAGCGTAGGCCGTGCGAGCGAGGGCCACCACCAAGTCAGCCGGGTCAGGTTCGACGTTGGCGGCCTCGTATGCCAATAGCTTGTCGACCAGCACGGCCGGGGATACCCAGTGGGGAGCGTGCGACGGGGTGCTCAGCAACGGCAGGCCGGCGCGGGTGCGCAGGTGTTTTTCAGCAGTCACAAAACGGCGCTGCTCCACCAGTACCAGCGGGTCGGAGGTATCATGGTCATCCCGCACATTCACCTTGTTCACGCGCTCGGTGGTGAAGCCCTGCGCCCAGCCCATTATCAGCGCCTCAACCAGCCCACGGTGCCCCGCCAGCCCATTGCCGGCAATGATGGCGGTGGCCTGCTCGCCGGTTTTGCCTTTCAGAAAAGGCCGCACCTGCACCAGGTAAGGCAGCAGCTGCTGGGCGTAGTCAGCCGCGAACTGCGGTTGCAGCCGTAGCAAGCCATCCATCCAGCGCTCCAGGTCCAGTACGCTGTCGTGGCGCAGCACCTGGCCCGTGAGGAATAGCAGCTCGTGCCAATCCGCAACCGGCGTCACCGCATTAGTCGACGACAAATCCGGGACAAACTCCGTCGCAGGAGCATAGCTGGTGCCCATGGTCGGCACGGGTGCTGGGGCAGGGGCCAGCCACGGCGCCAGGAGCTGCCGCGTGCCCGCCGTCAGCAGGTCGGCATAATCGGCCAGCGAGCTAACTAGGTCCGCCGTTTCATCGGCCGACAACAAGGGCTTGTTGGCCTGCAGCAGGGAAACCAGCAGCTTAGCCGCTTTGCCCTGCACCGCCGCATCGGCGCTGGCCAGGGCCGCTGACGCCAACCGGCCCAGTTCCGGGGCAAGGGCCGGGCTGCGTTTCAGCAGCTTCTCGAAGCCGCTCAGCAAGGTGCGCTGCGCCGTTTTAAGGTCTTGCCGGGTCACCAGCCCTTCCGCATACAGCAGGAGCGGGGCCGGGTCGAACGCCGCGTTCGTCCAGAAGGGTTTCAGCTGCTCCAGCGCAAAATTAACTACCTGCGGCTGCGTATGAGCCAGCAGCTCGACCAGCTCCTCCTGCCGGGTCAGGCATTCTTCCGGGCTGGGCTGCAGGGCCAGGAACAGGTTTTTGAACCACGTCAGCAGCGGCCGGCGGAAGTCGCGCCGCAGGGCCAGCAGGCTGCGCGTGAGCAGCTCCGTGCGGTCAACGTGGCCCGCCGCCGCTAGGTGCAGCAGCACGTCGAGCCACGCAACGTGCTGCTGGGCAATGCCCGTGTAGGCCTGCGTCGAGTCGACAGTGGTGTCGTAGTCGAAAAACCCCAGCAAATCCCGCCCGCTGGTGGCGGCGCTGGCCGCAAAGTCCAGCAGGAGCTTCTCCGCGTAGTTGGGCACCGGCTTTTCTTCGCGGCGGCGATGGAAGCTCTTCAGGTGCAGGGAATGAGCCAGCGTGCGGCTAAACAAGGCCGGCTCGTAATCGAGGAGCTGCCTGGCCTCCATCTCCCGCAGCAGCCCGTAGTCGGGCAGGCCCCACGGCCCCCCCCGGCTTCGGCGCTCCAGCCATTCCCCAAACCAGTTCGGGCGGGCGTGCTCCGCCACCGTGAAAAAGGACGCCTGGTAAGCGGCGCGGATGGTCCCTTCTCCCCAGTGCATCCCCAGGGGCTCGTCCAACCCCATGGCCTCCTTGCGGGTGTAGGTCGCCACGCCCGCCAGAAACAGCATGGCCAGCTGCGACTCCGTGCCAGTTCGCCCCCAGGTGGAGGAGCCCAACTGCCGGAATTCGGTCAGTTCCTTGCGCAGCGCCTTGGTTTTGGCGCGAACAGCCAGCTGCTGCTTTTTATCCAGGGCCAGCAGCACGGGCACGAGCTGCTGCACATCCTGGTGACGAATGATGCGTTCAAAAGTGTCGACAACGGACATCGATAATAAATGAAAGACGGGCGGAAAAAGGATGCAGGCAGATGCAGCAACGGCTTACCGGTAGCGCATCTGGGCCGCTAAAATGTGTTTGCAGGGGCCGCGCTGGCCCTGGTTACTGCTGAACCACGGGCAGGTGCAGCGCGCCCCCTCCGCAGCGCCCACCACCACCGTATGCCACAAGTCGGTGCCGCGCACGCGTACCTCCGTTCGGCCGCCGGCCCCCACGCCCACGAGCTGCACGTCATCGGCCGCGTCCAATAGGGCGCGGGCATTCTTCAGGCGGGGGTTCAGACTTAGGATGCGCCCGAGCTTAAAGGGCAGGCGGCGGTAGAAGTGCTGATTTTCGGCCAGGTCGAAGCCCAGCAGCCCCATAGCCGACAGGCTGGCGCACAGTCGCTCCACGGTGGCGGGGGCCAGGTCGTGCTCCAGGGCAAACACCGTGGGGTTGAACACCTCATTGCCGCGGAACAGTCGGTTGGCACCGCCGACCCACTCCGGCGGCAATTCGTCCATCAGCGTTTCGAGCTGGTTTCCCTCGCCCGAAAAGCCGCGCCACACGTCGGCCGACAGGGCTAGCAAAAAGCGCTGCCCGCCCCCGAGCTCCAGCACAAAGGCCGAGGCTTGCCCGTCCGGCGTGGCGTACACGCGCACGGCTTCGCAGAGGGGTAGCAGCCCGTCGAGCAGGCGCAGGCGGTGAACCCCGCCCACCCGCACGGCCCCCGCGCTGGCCACCGGGGTGAAGCTGGGGCGCGCGCCCCGCAGCACGAGGTAATAGTCGGCTTTGGCCGAGCCCGCCGGAATACTCTGCACCAGCTGAATAGCCTGTGCGCGCGTCAGGCGCAGCTTTTCCTCCATCAATGCCAGGTAGGCTTGCACCGACGTCAGCCCTTTAATCCAGCGCTCGGGCAGGGCTACTTTCCGCTCCACGACCTTGCCCGCGGCGCGCTCCAGCACCACCTCCTGCTGTCCAACGGACAACAGCACCGGCTCCGTGCGGGAGATGCGGGCCAGCGCGTTCACCATCGGCTCGTTGAAGTCGACGTTGGTGGTGCCGCTGCTCAGGAACTCCCCATCCAGGGCCTCCGGGCCCAGGTCCAGGCGGGCATACACGCCGTTGCACGAGGAAAAGGCTTCGAACCGCAGCTGGCCGGCACCGGCCGTCACGATGGGGTCCCGCAAGGCGGCACTCTGCGGGACAAACCGGGAGGCAACGACCTTGGCCAGGGTGCTCAGCCCCCGCGCCGCCAGCCAGGAGTTGCGCAGCCGGCCCCAGAAAAAACAGGCAGTTTCCGCGTTCAGCCCTTCCTCGGCGAAGGCGGACAGCAGCAGGGCATTGCCATCCGGCCGCTGCTCCAGCGCAGAGGGCCGGGCATACGAGTAAGCAAAGTCAGACATAGTGTAGAGTATAATGCTAAATACAGTGGCAATATACTAACTAATATTAATAGTAAAACGACCTTTTTAAAATCACACAGCCGACATGATGCCTAATCCGGTGGTCAAGAGGATGGGCAAATAGCTCAGTCCATGAGCAGCTGCGTAACCGCCGCCGTATTCTGCGCCCAGGCGGCCGTGTATATTTCGTCAGCTTCCGGATGCTCCACTAGCTCCAGGCGCTGGGCGCGGGCCTTCACCGTCAGTAGCTGGCCGATGCTGAGCTTGCTATCCAGCTTCCGCAGCAGCGTCTGCACGCCGGCCTGGTTCAGGTTCTTCACCAGCGGCCCCTGAAAAGCCATTTCTAGCCAGACAATTTCCCGCTGCGCCACGTCCAGCACCCCGAAGACCAGTCCCTTGGCCAGGCCCTGCGTCACGCGCACTTGGTGCTGCACGCAGGAGGGGTCGTAGGCCACGCCACTCGCCGAAACCTTCATGGGGTGCTGGCTGCTCATCCACCCCACCGTGAGGTTGGGCGTGAGCGCCCCGGCCGTGTAAGCGTTGCAGGTGAAGGTGACGTAGTGCGCCTGGGCCTGCTCCAGCGCGGCCAGGTCCAGCTCGATGTATTCGGCCGTGCCCACCTGGCTGGGCACGTACTGGATATCGCCACTGTGCTTGCACCCCGTGGTTACCAGCTGGGAAAAGGAGCAGTGGTCGGTGCGCGTGGCAAAGGCAATGGTGCAGCTCAAATCCATGTCCAGGTGCTGCGCCGCCAGACCCACGCCCCATTGCATGAATAAGCGTACCGCTTCGCCTTCCACCGCAAACCGGGTGCCCATCAGCGCCGCCGGCAAGTCCTGCACCGTGTCGCTCCGGTCGCCGATGGCCACCGGAATTTTGAACAGCGCCGGGTCGATGTACATGGTGCGGTGCGGCGTGGGCTGGGCCGCAAACCGCCGTTCCATGACCACCATACAGAGGTTCACCACGGCCGCCTGCATGGCTTGCAGCTCTTCCGGGGAGTAGTTGTTCAGCCGCTGGTTGGCCTTCACCTGCTGGCTGCCGCCCCCCAGGGGCTTCACCGTGCGCTTGGTGCCGGGCGTGAAATAGTCCTCGGCGTACATCGCCAGCGTAAACACCAGCCGGGCCGGCACCTGGTCGAGCACTTCGGCAAACGCCGCTACGGTGGGCTCGGCCCCAAACCAGAGCATGTTGGCAAACAGCGAGCGGGCAAACAGCCCCGGCCGCTGCTTCAGCAATCCAAACGTGTGCTCGGCATCATGCCGCAGCCGGAAATGGTTGACGCGCCCCTGCCACACCTCGTAGGTCTGGTTGTAGAACACGTCCAGCGTCTCGCGCAGCTTGGCCAGCGCGGGCCGCTTGCTGTACTCGGCCAGCCGCAACGCCCGAATAAAGCGCACCCACATGCCCCGCTTGGGGTGCATGATTTCGCCCAGCTGCACAGGGCTCTGGGGCAGCGCGTTGAGCCAACCCGCCACCATTGCGGCCTCGCGCCGGCTGTACTTGAGCTTGAGGTCGGTGCGGGCCTGCGCCTGGGTTTGGGCCTGCGCCTGCGCGTTGCGGTCCACTGTCCAGACGATGTTGCGGGTGTTTCGCTGCCGCCGCTGCCGGATGATTTTGGGCTCTACCAGCTGCAGGAAGCCGGTTTTCTTATACCACAGGTAGCGCAGAATATCGGTGGGCGTCGAAAACAAGGCCTGCGCCTGGTCGGGCTGGCCGAGCTGCACGTAAGCATCTACCACGGCCATGCGCGTTTCCTTCATGGCAATGGGCACGGCCGTCGGCAAGGGCAGCTCGGCCAGCAGGCGGCGCAGGCTATCCGCCTGCGTGGCATCTAGCGCCGTTTTCGAGGCCAGCAAATCGCGCAGCAGGTTCGCGACGTTGGCCTCCGTCCACAGGTCCAGCACTTTCAGCTTACTGCCTTGTCCGGCGTGCTCAATCTCGGCAAACTCGAAGGGCGTGCCGCAGAACGGGCAGCCGTTATAGCGGGCCAGCGGGAAAGTATCGGGCGGAATAATGTGGCCACAAGGCAGCGTGGTGCCCTTCGTCTGAAAAAGGTTGGCGAAGAACGTCAGCACATGGTCTAGCCGGCTTTCACCTGTGGGCGTGTCCCAGGCCTTCACTAGGGGCGTCCAGTTCTTGTTCACGCCCATTACCTCGCGCACCACCTCCAGCAGCTGCGCCTGGAAGTCCGGCGTCGTGCCTTCCAAGGCCCGCAGCAGTGGTTCCGAAACGCCGTAGCCCAGCTTGGCCAGGTTCGCTACCAGCACAGCCGTAGCATCGGGCAGGGTAGGGGGCAGGTCTGGCTGGCGGCCACTGGAAGCTGCGGCGGGAATGTAAACGGCTTTCTGGCGCAGGCCAACCTGGAGTAGGGAGTGAGTCATCGAAGCAGGTAGAAAGCTGCAAAAAGAGGGTGAAGCAGGTTGGATTCGAACCAACGACCCTAAAATCCAGGAAGTAAGCGCCGGTTGACCCTCGCGGGTAATTCCAGCGCTGTTTCATGCTCTACCACTGAGCTACTGCTTCAAAAACCGAGCTGCCCACGCCGCCCGGCAACCCTTGCCAGTGAAAAAACCAGGTAATTGAGCGGCTATTTTTTGACAGAAAAAGAAGTAAGCGGCGCTTGACCTGGCTTTTTCAAACTGGGCAAGCAGGTTGTTGGCCGGCAAGTTAGCACCTGCTGCTCACAGGCATTGCAGGTCAAAGGTAAAATGTCCTGGGCGCTGCGGGTCATAGAATACGTAGACCAGCCCCGTGTCGCCCCACATGATGCCGGCCTTCTCTTCCGAGTCAAGCTGGAACAGCAGGGGCAGGGTCTGGCCCGCCGCATCAACCGGATTGTCCGCTCCCTGTAGCCAACAGGGGTAGCCCCCCAGGGTAAACGCATTAAAATTGGAGGCAGCGGTGGCGGTAGTCATCGTCCAGCGCGCACTG
>NZ_BAABDK010000015.1:0-65294 GCF_039539585.1 Hymenobacter glaciei
CTTTATTTGCGCGGACTCAAAGCCATGCACTACACTTTGACCAAACTGGCTGCGTAACATCAGTTAAATAAGCCGCACTTTCTTCCGTAGCGAAACATGCTAGTGCAAAGCAGTGCCCCTGACCAGCATACCAAGTTTCACTTGCTATCAGCAGTTCGCCGATGGTTGTGCCAAACTGCTGCCATCCTTTTAAACCACTGAACCAACTACCCGTTATTTTCATTTTCCACCCCAATGATTTATGCGGGTCCTCCTGCAAATTCAATGGAGCGAATAGCTGTTGAACAATCCTTTCGTCGATTGTCACTAATGCTTGCAAAACGCTTCGATTGAATTCCTCTCTTGCATCACCTTGCAACAACCTGACATAGTTAGTGTGCAGTATTCCTGAATAAAAGGGCCCAACCCATTCTGATAAAATTTTATCCATAGCTCAGCTGCTAAATAGTAAGCCCCGCAAACAAAAAGCCGCCCGCTCCCAACCGGAAGCGGGCGGCAAAACTAAGCGAATCTTAAGCCTCTGGTGCTACAGGCTGTTTCCCCGCCTTCCCCGCGCTGCTCCCGCCGCCCGAGCTGATAATCTTGCGCATCTGCTGGTAGCCGTCGTACAGCGGCCTGTCTAGCAGCTTGAAGGCTTTCATGTCCTCGTCGAGGGTGCGCACCTCGTCCATCAGGTCGTCCAGCAGGTCTTCCAGGGCCGCACCCGAGAGCACCTTCTCATCGATGCTTTTGCGGGTGGCCGGCTGGGCCGAGCGGAAATCGTCCAGCGCCTGCGCCAGCGGGGCCAGCGCCTTGGGCGTGAGGCCCTGCTTGGCCAGCTCCGCCGCCACGTCGGCGCGGGCCGCGCGTTGAAACACCGCGCCCACCACCCCGATGAAGGCCAGCGGCCGCAGCTTCCGCAGCTGCCGGCCGCCCAGCGTCACGGCCGCTTGCAGGTCCGTATCGCCCAGGCGGGTGGCCACGCGGCTCAGCGGACCGAGCAGGGCCGGCAGCAGGTCGAGCAGCTGCTTCTGGGCGATTTTGGCGGCCTCGGTCAGCTTTTTGGTGCGGGTGGCAGTGCCGCCCCGCGCCCCGGCTACCTGCTCGTAGAGGGTCGTCACGTCGGCGGCCTGCTCGGCGGCCATGGGGCTGGCCGCTACGGCGGCCTCGTTTTCGGCGAGGAAGGGCACTACGCGCCCGCACATCACCAACTGGTCTTCTTTGAACTGATTCATCTAAATAGGGTAGATAAGTAGAGAATGGAGACGCTCCATCCGGCGTCGTAAGCCCTTGGGCTTCCGGCAGCTAATGTAGACCATTTTCCAGGTTAGCGCAGCTATATAGCTTCGCAGGCCAATACGCCATTCCTCCCGCTGAAACGCTATTACGCAACCTGAAACAACACTGCGCCAGCCGAAACCGCATTCGAGCAAGCCAAAACCGTATTGCGCAACCTGAAACCGCATTCGAGCAACCCAAAACACCCTTCGAGCAAGGCAAAACCCGATTCCACCCTCTCAAAACGGCATTCGAGCAAGCCAAAACCGCATTGCTACCCACCAAAACGCCATTGCGATGCCCCAAAACGGCATTCGACCTCACTAAAACCGCATTGCTATTAGCCAAAACGGCATTGCGATTCCCTAAAACAGCATTGCGCTGCCGCAAAACCGCATTCGTCGGCCTTTAAACCCGATTCCGCCGGCCCAAACACCTATTAGCCCCCGCTTCCCCAGCCCCGGTCACCGCCCTTGCTGCCGTAGGAACCGGGCCAATCCTTCATCGACGGCGCGCTACCTACTTTTAACCAACCTTTTCCCTTTCCATCCCTACTGCCTGCCATGTCCTGCAAAAAAAGCGCCTGCCTGCTTCTGCTGTGCTTATTTAACCTTGCCACCGCCCGGGCGCAAAGCACCAAACCCCGGGTCTACTTCTCCGACATCGACAACTTCTGGGTGGCCTACGACAGCATCCGCACCACCCCCGACAGCCTGAAGCAGCTGCAGTACCTCAACCGCCTCTACATCGGCAAGGGCACGTCCGGCCTCCGCGCCTTCATGGCCGTGAAAGGCTACACGGCAGGGGAGTGGGTGAGCAGCATCCGGCGGCACCCCCGGTTCTGGCAGTCCATCCGGCCCAGCACCCAGCTCGCCAAAACCGGCGCGCGCGGCCTCGAACCCTACCTCCGCAAGTTCAAAAAGCTGTACCCTGCCCTGCGCCCGGCCGCCATCTACTTCACCATCGGGGCCCTGCGCTCGGGTGGCACCACCCAGGACAGCCTCGTGCTCATCGGAGCCGAAATAGCCACCGGCGGCCCCGAAACCGATATTTCGGAGTTCACGCCCGCCGAAAAATCTTTTCTGGCCCGCGCCTACAGCCGGAACTCCGCCGAGCACAGCGTGCTCCTCAACGTACACGAGTACGTGCACACCCAAGAAAAGGGCCCCGGCGAAACCCTCCTGGCCCAGGCCCTCTACGAAGGCGTGGCCGACTTCGTGGCCGAGCTCGTTACCGGCCAGCGCCCGTCCTTCCCCTACATGGCCTACGGCCCCCGGCATGAGCCCGCGCTCAAAGCCAAATTCAAGGTCGAAATGTTCTACCCCGACTACGCCGTCTGGCTCTACGACCAGCAGTCGCCCGACCCCTGGCACGTACCCGACCTGGGCTACTACATGGGCACACCATCTGCAAAACTTACTACCGCCAAGCCAAAAACAAGGCCCAGGCCATCAAGGAAATGATTGAGGTGGATTTCACCAACGAAGCCGCCGTCGAAGCCTTCCTCGCCAAAACCCGCTACTACCCCGAGCCGCTCGACAAAGCCCAGCTCCTGCGCACCTACGAAGCCAACCAGCCCCACGTCACCAGCATTGTGCCTTCTCCCAATGCTCTCGTCGACCCCGCCACCACCGAGCTGCGCATCACCTTTTCCACCCCCATGGACACGCCCATCTACACCAACTACGGCCCCGGCGGCCAGGACGAGTTTCCTCTCGTCGGCCGCGTCGGCTGGGCCGCCGACAAGCTGTCCTACACCTACAAAGTCAGCCTGAAACCCAACCATCACTACAGCTTCACCGTGCGTGGTGGTGGCTTCCGCTCCCTCGACGGCCACCCGCTGAAAGACGTCGAAGTAAATTTCACCACGAAGTAGGGGCGGGGCTTGCCCCCGCCCGGTCGTTCGCACCGTTTTAACGATTCCGTTCAACGACGGGCGGGGGCAAGCCCCGCCCCTACATCGTTCGACTGCGAAAGCCCTCACCAAAAAATAACCTCCGCAATCAGCCCGCGTTTCCCATTCAGCGTAAAACGCCGAAACTCAACCCTGCCCCCAATTTGAAAACCCTTTCCCGAGACCTGAGCTGGCTCCGCTTCAACGCCCGCGTGCTGCAGGAAGCCCAAAGCCCCGCCGTGCCGCTGCTCGAGCGGCTCAAGTTCCTGGCCATCTTCAGCAGCAACCTCGACGAGTTTTTCAAGGTGCGCGTGGCCACCCTGCGCCGCCTCGCCAAGCTGAAAAAGAAAACCCGCGCCAAGCTCAGCGAAAGCCCCAAGCACGTGCTCAAGGAAGTACTAGCCGAAGTGGGCCGCCAGCAGCAGGAATTCGGCGCCACTTTCCGCGAGCAGCTCCTGCCCGCCCTCAACGAGCGCCACATCCACCTGCTCAGCGAGTCCGAGCTCACCGACCAGCAGCGCGAGTGGACCGCCAAATACTTCCGCGACCACGTGCGCGACCTGCTCTCGCCCGTCGTGCTCGACGATACCCTGCACCACCTCTTCCTCAAGGACCAGACCGTTTACCTCACCTTCTTCCTCAGCCAGCCCGTGGCCAAGAGCAAGAAGGCCGAAGCCGAGCGCGTGCTCATCATGGAGCTGCCCACCAAGCGCCACGGCGGCCGCTTCGTGCGCCTGCCCGACCACGGCGACGAACGCTACGTCCTCTTCCTCGACGACGTCATCCGCGTGGGCGCGGCCGAGCTTTTCCCCACCTACCAGCACATCGCCGTGAGTGCCGTGAAGCTCTCCCGCGATGCCGAATTGGACATCGAAGAAGAAGTGTCAGGCGACCTGATGGAGAAAATCCGCAGCAGCCTCGCCAAGCGCGCCACCGGCTTCCCCGCCCGCCTGCTCTACGACCCCACCATGCCAGCCGAGTCCCTGCGCGCCCTCAAACAGAAAACCGGCATCACCGACGAGGCCTTAGTTGAAGGCAGTCGCTACCACAACTTCCGCGACTTCTTCGGCTTCCCCGACTTCGGCGAGGCCGATTTCCACTACCCGCCCCGGCCCGCCCTGCCGCACCCCAGCCTGCCGCGCACCGGCAGCCTGCTCGCTGCCATTGGCCAGCGCGACCACCTGCTGCACCCGCCCTACCAGTCGTTCGACTACGTCACGCGCCTCCTGCGCGAAGCCGCCACCGACCCGCGCGTGTCCGCCATCAGCATCACCCTCTACCGCGTGGCCAACAAAAGCGAAGTGGTGAAAGCCCTGCTCAAAGCCGCCAAAAACGGCAAGCAGGTCACCGCCGTGGTCGAGCTCAAAGCCCGCTTCGATGAGGAGTCCAACCTCTTCTGGGCCGATAAGCTGAAGCGCGCCGGCGCCAACGTCGTCCTCACCCCGCCCGAGCTCAAAGTCCACAGCAAGCTCCTGCTCATCACCCGCCGCGAGCCCGACGAAACCACCCGCCGCTACGCCTACTTCAGCACCGGCAACTTCAACGAAAGCACCGCCGACCTTTACACCGACCACGGCCTCTTCACCGCCGATGAGCGCCTGACCCGCGAAGCCACCCTGGTATTCGACTACCTGCGCGACCAGTCCACTGCGCCCGAGCTGCACCAGCTGCTCGTCGCCCCCTTCGGCCTGCGCCCCGGCCTCAACGCCCTCATCGACTACGAAATCAAGCAGGCCAAAAAAGGCCACGACGCCTACATCATCCTCAAAGTAAACGCCGTCGAAGACGAGGCCATGATTGCCAAACTCTACGAAGCCAGCCACGCTGGCGTGCGCGTCGAGCTCATCGTGCGCGGCATCGGCCGCCTCGTGCCCGGCCAGGCCGGCCTCAGCGAGAACATCCAGCAGCGCGGCCTCGTCGACCGTTTCCTCGAACACAGCCGCGTCTACGTCTTCGCCCACGGCGGCGCGGAAAAAGTTTACGTCTCCTCCGCCGACTGGATGACCCGCAACCTCGACCGCCGCGTCGAAGTCGCCTTCCCCATCCTCGACGAAACCCTGCGCGCCGAAGTCCGCCAGCTCCTCGACTTCCAGCGCCACGACAATGTGAAAGCCCGCGATTTCGAAAACGCCTTCATCCCCGCCGCGGAAGGGGAGAAGCGCTTGCAGGCGCAGGAAGCAACCTACGCGTGGCTAAAAGGCCTGAAGCGCCGCCTAGCCAAGAAGTAGGCTGGTCAAGGAAGTTTAAGCACAAAAAAAAGGCCCGCTACAGTTGTAGCGGGCCTTTTTTGGTGGCCAGTACGGGCCAACAAGAACTATTGCTTCTTAATGTCGCCGCGAACCTCACCGTCCGGGTAGGCCGACGAGTGGATGTTCACATACATGTTATTGGTGAGCAGCTTGTCGGCTTGTTCAGCCGTGAGCGTTACGGTGCCCATGATGGGCGAGGCCAACGACGAAAATGGAATGGCTACGGCCCCCTTTGTGCCCGGCGCGCCAACGTGAATGTGGGCCAGGGTCGGTGTTAGGCCCTGAAAGGCAACCGAATAGTTAAGCTGTTTCGTGCTGGCAGTGTATACCCCCACAAAAGTGCCGGTAGCAGTCGAGCTGTTGGCGGGCACCTGCTGAGTGCCAGTAATGGTCGCGGAAAGGTTAGTGCTTTCAGCCGAGGTAGTAGTGCTGGGGTCGTCTTTTTTGCTGCAGGCAGCCGTGGAAAGGGCAAGGGCAGATGCTAGAAGAATGATGTAGGACTTTTTCATGATTTGGAAAAAAACTAAAATGGAAACCTTGTTTAATTTATTGTGCCTTTAACTTAAACAAAAGGAAAAGGTTTGCCGTTTGAGCTCAGAATGCAGCAATTATTTTCCAAAAGCTGGACAATAAAATACCCACTAATCCCAATTTGGGACAAAAACACGCTGTATTGTGGAACTTAAAACACCGTTTGTCTGAACAGTAACTATCCGATAAGATGTTGTTTTTTAGGTAGCAATTAGATTATTCAAGCTTCCTGAAAATCCTTGTTTAGCAAATTGCCTAGTCCAAACCTGAATTCTCTTAATTTTTTTTGCCTCTTATATTTTCTCCCCTCTCTTCCATTTACATGAATACTTTTACTACGCGCTGCTCTGTGTTGGGCCTTTTTTTGAGTTCAGCGCTGCTGCCCACAACTGCCCGGTCCCAGGCGCTTACTACTACCACCGATAATGCACTACCAGCTGCTGCATCCAGTCTGACCGGGGTGGTAACCTCTGTTCAGGGCGAGGTACAGCCAAACACGGTGATATCCATTATCTCGCTTTCTACCAGCCTGCGGCGCTCAGTGACTGCTAACCAGTCTGGCGCATTTGACCTGGCCGGTCTGGCCCCGGGCGGGCCGTACGTTGTGCAAGTGCAGCAGCCCGGGTTCCGGGTGCAGAACATCACCAACGTGTTTCTGAAGGCTGGCGAGGCCACAGTTCTTACCCTGAAGCTGAACCCTGAAACGGTGGCCGTAGGTACCCGCCGCGACGACCGTACCGCCCTGCAATCGGCAGTGCCGGTTGACGTGGTGGAAATGAGCGAGCTGGTGAAAACAGTGCCTCAAACCGACCTGACGCAGCTGCTGCAATACACCGTGCCGGCCTTCAACTCGACGCGTCAGACGGGCGCCGGTGGCTCCGACCACGTGGACCCCGCCAGCCTGCGTGGCTTGGGTACCGACCAAATGCTGGTGCTCGTGAACGGCAAGCGTCGGCACACCACCGCTCTGGTAAACCTGCTAAGCAACCGCGGCGTGGGCAGTGTTGGTACCGACCTGAACACCTTGTCGAGCCTGGGAGTGGAGCGGGTGGAAGTGCTGCGCGATGGGGCCGCGGCCCAGTACGGTTCCGACGCCATTGCCGGCGTAATGAACATCAACCTGAAAAGTGACAACCACGGCGGCAGCGTACTCCTCAGCTCGGGTCTGACGTCGGAAGGTGACGGCCTGGCCACCCTGCTAGGGGTGAATAAAGGCTTTCGGCTGGGCGCGAAGGGTTTCCTGAACCTGACCGCCGATGCCGACTACCGCGACCATACCACCCGGGCCTACTCGCGCGACCCCCAGGTGAGCCCCGTGTTTGTGGCCCACAACCCCGCCGCCGAGCAAGCTGCCCTGACTGCCGCTGGCCGAACCTATAGCGACTTCGAGCAGAACAACGGCGATGCCCGGGTGCGCAACGTACGCGGCTTGTTCAATGGCCGCGTGGAAGCGTCCGACGCGCTGGCGTTATACGCTTTTGGCAGCTACAACTTCCGCCGGGGGCAAGCCAATACGCCGTGGGTGCTGCCCTCCACGCAGCCCAACGAGGTGGTGAAAGAACTGTTCCCGTACGGCTACCAGCCGCAGGTAAACACCCGCATCCACGACGGCGCCGGAACGGTGGGCGTGGTGCTGGGCCGCAGCGGCCCCAACCATTGGACGCTGGACCTAAGCAATACCACTGGCTACAACCGGATGAACTACGACCTGGCCAACACGGTGAACGCCTCGCTGGGGGCAGAGTCGCCCACGGTATTTGATAACGCCGGTGGTTTCCAGTTCCTGCAAAACGTGACCAATGCCACCGCCAACCGCTTTTTCGATAAGGTGCTGGCCGGCACCAACGTGGCCTTCGGCGGCGAGTTCCGGGCCGACCGCTACGAAATTATGCGCGGCGACGAGCGCGCCGAAGCCGAGTACGACAACAACTCGCTGGCCCAGCAGGGCGCGCAGGGCTTCAGCGGTTTTGGGGAGGCCTCGGCCGTAGTGGGCAGCCGCACCAACGTGGGCGCCTTTCTCGACGTGGAAGCGGACGTAACCAAGCGCTGGAGCGTGAGCGGCGCGCTACGCTACGAGAACTACTCCACGTTCGGCTCGGCATTTATTTATAAGGCCACCACGCGGGTGAGGGTGACGGATTTCCTGGCCGTGCGAGGGGCTTTTAACACCGGTTTCCGGGCCCCGTCGCTGCAGCAGGTGCTGTATCGCCAGATTACGCAGCGACCGGGCGTGAATGGGGTAGTGTACGCCGGCATTTTCAACAACCAGGACGAGCTAACGCAAAAGGCCCAGGTGCCCACCCTGACGCCTGAAAGGTCGCGCAGCTTCAGCGCGGGCCTAGTGCTTACGCCCACGCCAGCTTTCTCGCTTACGGCCGATGCGTATATGATTGACATCGACAACCGAATCACGCTGTCGGGCCTGTTGCGCCCAGGGTTCGGTATCAGTCCCCAGTTCACGCAGGTGCTGGCCAACAACCGCGTAAGCCAGGCGCAGTTCTTCACCAATGACCTGGACACTCGCACGCAGGGCATCGACGTGGTGGCCAACTACCGCCACGCCCTCGGCAAGGGCCAACTGCTGGTAACGGCGGCGGGCAACTTCAACCGCACCCGTACCCTTGCCCAGAACGTGCCGGCCAACTTCAGCAGCCTGCAAACCGACGACAACCCCACCACCAACTACATCGACCCGCGCCAGCTTTCGCTTATCGAAACCGGCAACCCGGCCAGCAAAATCCTGCTTGGCGTGAACTACAACATCGGTAAGTTCGGCGTGGGACTGCGCAACACGTACTTCGGCGAAGTGAGCTACTACGACGTGGCCCCCGACCCGGCCGTGTACGACTTCGGCGGCTACCTGCTGGTGTTTAAGCCCCGCGCCGTCACCGACTTGCTCGTGAGCTACCAGCCTGCCAAAGCCCTGACGCTGACCGTGGGCGCGCAAAACCTGTTCAACGTGAAGCCCAACACCATCGACGAAGCAGCTTCTAATGGCGTGGCCCCCGGCGGTTTTGCCAGCCGTAGCGAGTTCGAGAAGTTCTTCCAAAACCGCTACGGCTTTCCATCGCCCTTCCCCACCAACCGCGACGTGTACGCTTACGCCCCCGTGCAAATGGGTTTCAATGGTGCTTTTATGTACCTGAAGGCGGTGTATAACTTCGGCCTCTAACCGCGAGTAGGGGCGGAGCAACCCGCCCCTACAACGCAAAAAGCCCCGCAGAGGCGGCTCAGTTCGATAACACGAACGGGCCGCTTCTCCGGGGCTTTTTGCGTTGATGCCCGGTGCGCCTACCGCCGCACCCCCGCTTTCTCCAGCAGCTTGCGTGGCGGGGTGATGAACAGCTCCAGGCTCGCATACGGTGCCCCGTTGAACTGTGAGTCGATGATTTTTTCGCGGTCGTTATTCGTGCGGTCGAAGGCATCGAAGGCGTAGTTGTAGCGGTAGCCGGCCTCGGCGCCCATCCACAGGAAGCTCAGCAGCTCGCGCTCCCAGCGGAGGCGAAATTTGACTTCGGTTTCGCGCAGCTCCAGAGTGCTGAGAGTGGCTTTGCTGAGGTCGGGCGAACCGTCCGCATTCTTGCGGGTGAGCGGCGCGCGGCTCAGGTTCACAATATAGTTGTAGCCGTCGACGGTGTAGCCGGCATAGAACAGCGAGTTCTGGCTGGCGTTGTAGCGCAGCGTTACGCGGGCTGGAGCCAGCGCTTCTATGCCCCAGCGCGCGTTAAATGTGCGGTTGTACACTACCGCCGGGTAAATGCTGAGCCGCCCAAACGTATAGCCATACTGAAAGCCGACACCCCACGAAAAATTCGGGCTGCGCTTCCAGCCATAAATTGCCTCGGCCGAAAAGCGGCTGTAGTCCGACTTCGTGAGTTGGCTCGACGTGTAGTCGCCGCTGAGCTCACCCTTCACGCGGGCCAGGTACCAGTGCACCGCATCCACGGGCCGGATGATGGCAATTTGGGCGGCCGTGCTTTTCAGACCTTTGTTTTCGATGTTATCGAACAGCTCGTAATTGGTGGGCAGCTTGGCAAACTGAAACTCCTCGCGTTCATAGCTCAGCCCCACTATTACCTTCAGGTGCGGGTGGTTCCAGGCCGGAATGTACCCCTTGATAGACAGGCGCGCATTTTTGGTGGCATCGGTGTTGAAGTCGCTCAGGCCCTGTACCTGCGCCGTCGACGACACGCCGAACTTGGGCATGCGCTCGTAGCGCACAATCAAGCCCTTGCTTGGCCCCATGCCCAGCACCGAGGGATTCGCAAACTGCTGCTTGTCGCTCAGGTTCGAGCCGTTGGTGGCCGTGTCGCGGGCCGTAGGCGCAGCCGCCGGATACACCTGAGCCCACGCGGGAGCACTCAGGCCCGCTACGCTTAGCGTTGTGATTACCAGCCGGAAAAGAATAGCCTGATGCCGCATACCTGAATATTAAGACTTTGTTTGGGCTCCATACGCGAAAAATCCCTCGGAAGCTGTTTCCGAGGGATTTTTCGCGAGGAAATACTGAAGTGATAACACTCCGGTAATGCTCAGCTTACTCGCTGGCCCAGCTGTTGGTTTGGTAGGGGTAGCGCTGCTGGTTGAGGGCGACTACGCGTTTGCCAATTAATTCGCGCAGCTCCTCCAGGTTGGTACGGTCCTGGGCCGACACGAACACCACCGGGTCGTGCAGCTTGGCCATGTAGGTGGCCTGCAGCTGCGCCAGCGGCGGGCGCGGCGCGGTGCCGTCGTCTTCGGCATCCAACACTTCGCCAAATGGGTCCATTTCGGCGTCGTCCTGCTTGTACTGGTCAATTTTGTTGAACACCAGCAGCGTGGGCTTGTCGGCCGCGCCAATGTCGACCAGCGTATCGTTCACCACCTGAATCTGCTCTTCGAAGTTGGGGTGCGAAATGTCCACCACGTGCAGCAGCAAGTCGGCTTCCCTGATTTCGTCGAGCGTGCTCTTGAAGCTCTCGATGAGCTTGGTGGGCAGCTTCCGAATAAACCCAACCGTGTCGGAGAGCAGAAACGGCGTGTTTTCGAGCACCACTTTACGCGTGGTCGCGTCTACGGTAGCAAACAGCTTGTTCTCGGCGAACACGTCGGCCTTGCCCAGCACGTTCATCAGGGTGCTTTTGCCCACGTTGGTGTAGCCCACCAGCGCCACCCGAATGGTGCCGCCCCGGGCCTTGCGCTGGGTGTGGCTCTGCTTGTCGAGGTCTTCGAGCTTCTCTTTGAGAAAGGCAATGCGGTCGCGCACAATGCGTCGGTCGGTTTCGATTTCCGTTTCACCCGGGCCCTTCATGCCCACACCACCGCGCTGCTTGTCCAGGTGAGTCCAGAGGCCGGTGAGGCGGGGAAGGAGGTACTGGTACTGGGCCAGTTCGACCTGCGTGCGCGAGGTAGCCGACTTGGCCCGCAACGCGAAAATGTCCAGAATCAGCAGCGAGCGGTCGACGATTTTCACCAGCAGCTCGGCTTCCAGGTTGCGCAGCTGCGACGGCGACAGGTCGTCGTCGAATACAACCATGCTGGTGCCTTCGTGCTGCACATAGGCCTTGATTTCGGCCAGCTTGCCCTCGCCCACATAAGTGCGGATATCGGGTTTTTCGAGGCGCTGCACGAAGCGCTTGGTAGCAGTGGCGCCGGCGGTTTCAATCAGAAACGCCAGCTCGTCGAGGTACTCAGTGGTTTGGGCTTCGGACTGCCGACGCGGGGGCACCGAGATGAGCACGGCAGTTTCCTGCTCTTTGGCGGTTTCATAGGTGCCGTTGTCGGTGGCTTTCAGTAGAATGCGGCCGGCCCGGCCTTTCACGCCATCAACGGCGCCGACGTGGCGGGTGCTGTTGCCGGGCTTGCGGCCACCGGATTGGGTATTTGCCATGGGAATATTGTTGTCAGTTGTTCGTTGTCAGTTATCAGATACTTGGCGCGGCGCAGGTAAGTTCTCTTGCCTGAACGACCCGCGCATTTTTTCAGCCATTATTTGCCGCAGTTTCTAGCAACCGACAACAAACAACTGACAACTATTTCAAAGTAAGTGAATAGGCCACCACCTGCTGCACCTGCGCCGGGGTGAGTTTTTTGCCAAACGCCGGCATCTTGCCCATGCCGTTGGTAACAAGATACGTGCGCCCGAACTCGTTGAGGTTGCTCTTGGTGAGGTCGTGTGCGCCGTTGAGGCCACGCTTGCCGTTGGCCCCGTGGCAGCGCACGCAGTTTTTCTGAAAAATAGCCTGGCCCGGTAGCTCCGGCGGCGTGGCCGGAGCCAACAGCGGCAGCAAAAATAGGAACAGTAAAACAGCAGGAAGTCGAAGAGTCATAGCCAGCACAACACACAAAGAGCCCACAAAGTACCGGCGTAATTGCTGAAATGGCGAGTTGATGAAATAGGGAGTGTCGGAATAAACAGATGCTGCTAAAATCCGTAAGGCCGACCTTTGCCCCGGAACTCACCGCTTCACCCTTTACCGCCTCCCGTTTTGCGCGTTGCCATTGTCATCAACACCAGCTGGAACATCTGGAATTTCCGTGCCAGCCTTGTGCGGGCCTTGCAGGCTGCCGGCCACGAAGTACTGGCCATTGCCCCGCCCGACGACTATTCTGCACGCCTCGAAACGGAGTTGGGCTGCCGCTTTGTACCCATTATAATGGAAAACAAGGGCACCAATCCCATCAAGGATGCTGCCCTCACGCGCCGCTTTTATCATATTTACAAGCGCGAAATGCCCGATGTAGTGCTCCACTACACCATCAAGCCCAACATCTACGGCAGCATTGCGGCCCGCCTCGCGGGCATTCCCAGCATCAACAACGTGAGCGGGCTGGGCACGGTGTTCATCATCAAAAATTTCGTGAGCAAGGTGGCGCTGGGCCTCTACCGCTTCGCTTTCCGCTTCCCGGCCAAAGTGTTTTTCCAGAACGGCGACGACCGGCAGCTCTTTCTCGACAACGGCCTGGTGAAACGTAAAATCACCGACCTGCTGCCCGGCTCCGGCGTCGATACCCAGCGGTTTCGGCCGGCCGCCGAGTTTGCGCGCCAAACCCCGTTTGTCTTCCTGATGGTGGCGCGGGTGCTCTACGAAAAAGGCGTGGTCGAATACTTCGAAGCCGCCAAACTCATCCGCCAGGCTGTGCCCGGCACCCGCATCCAGCTGCTGGGCGGACTCGACGAGGCCGGCGGCGTGGGCGTGCCCCGCGCCACTTTCGAAGAGTGGCTGAAAAGTGGCGACATTGAATACCTGGGCCGCTCCGACGATGTGGCCGCCCACCTGCATCGCGCCGACTGCGTGGTGCTGCCCAGCTACCGCGAAGGCACCCCCAAAACCCTGCTCGAAGCGGCCGCCGTGGGCAAGCCTCTGGTGACCACCGACGTGCCCGGCTGCCGCGAAACCGTGGTCGACGGCCGCAACGGCTTCCTCTGCCAGGTGCGCAGCGGCGAAGACCTGGCCGCCAAAATGCTGCAAGTGCTGCGCCTCTCCGATGCCGACCTGCGCGGCATGGGCCAGAACAGCCGCTACCTGGCCGAAACCAAATTCGATGAACAGTTGGTGCTGAATAAGTATCTGGCCGCCGTAGCAGCGGTGCAGCGGAAGTAGGGGCATCTCCGTCATCCTGAGCGCAGCGAAGGACCTTATCACCGCCGAACGATTAGCAGTAATTCGTTCAGGCTTGGTAAGGTCCTTCGCTTCGCTCAGGATGACAGACGGTGACTTCCTAATTTTTCCGTCCAATTCCTGCCTAGCCTCGCCAAACCATCCTACCCAACCTTCTACCTTTGCCCCAATGGAAGTAAAGAAATTCCCCATCGCCGGCCTGATTGAGTTTGTTCCCCGCGTATTTGCCGACGACCGGGGGGTATTCTTCGAAACTTTCAGCGCCCGCCTCATGGCCCAGGCCGGAGCCGAAATTGAATGGGTACAGGACAACCAGTCGAACTCGAAAAAGGGAGTATTGCGCGGTCTGCATTTCCAATGCCCACCCCACGCCCAGGCCAAACTGGTGCGCGTAGGCCAGGGCCGCGCCCTCGACGTAGCCGTGGATTTGCGGCCAGCTTCGCCTACCTACGGCCAGCACCAACTGGTGGAGCTCACGGCTGCCAGCGCCAACATGCTCTACATCCCGGCCGGCTTTGCCCACGGCTTCATGGCCCTCGAAGACAACACCGTGTTCCTCTACAAATGCTCGGACTACTACGCCCCCGCCACCGAAGGCGGCCTGCGCTGGGACGATGCCGACCTGAACATCAACTGGGGCACCGAGGTGCAGCCCCTGGTATCGGGCAAGGACAATGAGCTGCCGAATTTCCGCGGTTTCGTGAGCCCGTTTTAAAATCAATGGGTGAATGAGCGAATGGGTGAATACCACAAAAGTCATTCGCCCATTGGCTACAGCAACTCAACCAGCGTTTCCAAGGCCATGCCGCGGCTGCCCTTCACCAATACCTGCCGGCCGCGCACGGGGTTGGCGCGGAGCCACTCCGCGGTGTCGGCTTTAGAGGTAAAGTGCTGGGACGCCGGAGCCAGAGCAGCTGCGCCAGCCATTTCAGGGCCGATGAGTAATACCTGCAGCAGCGGCAGCGACGCGAGCAGCTGGCCCAGGGCGCGGTGTTCGGCGGCGCTTTCAGGGCCTAGCTCGAACATGTCGCCCAGCAGCACCAGCTTGGTTTGGCCGGCGGCGGTGGGGCGGCCCGCAAAGCTGCGCAGCGCGGCGGCCATGCTGCTGGGGTTGGCATTGTAGGCATCGAGCACCAGCTCGTTGCCAGCAGCGGTGCGCACCAGCTGCGAGCGGTTGTTCTGGGGGTTGTAGCCAGCCAGGGCAGCGGCAATATTAGCCGTAGAAATACCGAAAAACTGGCCCACAGCCGCAGCGGCGGCCAGGTTGGGGAAGTTATAGTCACCCGTAAGCTGGGCCACCACTTCGGTGTTGTCGCCGAGACGCAGGGCCACGGCCGGGTCGGCCGAGAGCAGCGTGGCCGGGTAGGTATCCATCAGGCGCGGGTAGCTGACGGTTGTGGGCACTTGCGCGGCCAGCGACGGCAGGCGCGCATCCAGGGTGTTCACGAAGGCCGTGCCGCCGGTGCGGGTGAGGTAATCGAACAGCTCGCCCTTGCCCAATGCCACGCCCTCGGCCCCGCCAAAACCTTCGAGGTGCGCCTTGCCGATGTTGGTGATGAGGCCGTGGGTGGGTTCGGCCCACTCGCAGTAGGCCGCGATTTCGCGCCGGTGGTTGGCCCCCATCTCAATCACGGCAAAGTCGTGTTCGCCCTGGCGCAGGCGCAGCAGCGTAAGCGGCACGCCAATGTGGTTGTTGAGGTTGCCAATAGTCGCCAGCACCCGAAACTGCGTGGCCAGCACCGCCATGAGTAACTCTTTGGTGGTGGTTTTGCCATTCGAGCCCGTAACAGCCAGCACCGGAATGTGGAACTGCCGGCGGTGCTCGCGGGCCAGCGCCTGCAGGGCCGCCAGTGGGTCGGGCGCGTAGGTGTAGGCAATGGGGTTGGAGGCGGCCAGCACCGCGTCATCCACCACGGCGTGGCGGGCTCCGGCGCCCAGTGCCTGCGGCGCGAAATCGGCTCCGCGAAAGCTCGGGCCGTTCAGGGCGAAGAACAGGGTGCCGGGCTGGGGCTGGCGCGAATCGGTGCTGACCTGGCCACCGGCGGCCAGGTATTGGGTGTATAGCGGCGTGGGCATGAACTGGAACGGCAAACCGGGTGTAATTTGCTGCAAAGGTGGGCGTGATTTTTGTTCCGCGCACCGTTCTGCTGCTGCCATTCCTTTCCAGGTTCCTTGTCGATGATTCGTTCGCTATTCTTCCTGCTGGTGCTGCTGGCGTTTACGGGCCAGGCCCGGGCCCAGTCGGGCGCCGCCTTCGGCTTTGAATACCGCCCCGCTGGAGCGGTAGTGCAGGGCACCGATACGCTACGCAACGCCTGGATGGGCGGCCTGAATACACCCCAGTTCAGCACCATCGACCTGAACAACGATGGCCAGCAGGACCTGTTCGCCTTCGACCACGAAAGCAGCCGCTGCTACACTTTCCTGAGCGTGGCCGCGTCTAACGCTACTAATGGTCGCCGCTGGCAATATGCTCCGCAGTACGAAAACCTGTTCCCAAGCGACCTGCGCAACTGGGTGCTGCTGCGCGACTACGACTGCGACGGCCGAGCCGACCTGTTCACCTTCACCAGTGGCGGCGACATCCGGGTGTTTCGCAACGTGCTGAGTGGCAATCGGCCCAGCTTCCAGCTCACCACCAACCAGATTCGCTTCACCGGCAGCTTTACGGGCTCGGCCAACCTGACTATTGGCGGCTACAACCTGCCCGCCATTCAGGATGTGAACGGCGACGGCAAGCTTGACATCATGACGTACGACTTCATCAGCGCCAGCTTCATCGAGCAGTACATCAACAACAGCCCGGGAACCTGCGGCAGCGCCCTTGCCTTCACCCTCACCACCGATAACTGGGGGGGCATTCAATCTTGCGGCAACTGCGCCAGCTACACGTTCAACGGGCAAACCTGCTTCACGGCGTCGCGGCCGCTGCACACCGGCGGCCATGGCCTGCTGCTGGTCGACCTCGACGGCGACGGCGACCAGGACCTGCTCGACGGCCGCGACAACTGCCCCGAGCTGGTGCGCCTGCTCAACCAGGGCACCACTACGGCCCCGGTAATTACGCAGGCGGGTATTAGCGCCAGCTTTCCGTCGGCGGCCGCACCGGTGCGGGTACCGGTGTTTCCGGTGGGCTACTCCTTCGACGCCAATTTCGATGGCCGCCCCGACCTGGTAGTAGCGCCCAACATGGTGAACAACTCGGCCGACCAAGTGAGCCTGAGCCACCAGATTCAGCTTTTCACCAACTCGGCCGCCAGCGGCGCGCCCACTTACAGCCTCAGCGCCGGCGGCTTCCTGCAAAACGACATGATTGACGTGAGCGAAGGAGCCGCGCCCACCTTCGGCGACATCGACGGCGACGGCCTGGCCGACATGCTGGTGGGCAATTTTGCCGACCGCGTGGGCACTGCTTACCGTGCCACGCTGGCCTACTACCGCAACGTAGGAACCCGCGCCCGGCCCGTCTTCAAACTGCTGAGCAGCGACTACCTGAGCTTGTCGAGCCAAAACTTGCTGGGGCTGAAGCCGGTGCTGGTTGATTTAAACCGCGACGGCGCGCTCGACCTCGCCTACGGGGCCCAGGACCGGGGCACCAACCTGCTGCACTACATTCTGAACACCGCTCCGGCGGGCCAGCCAGTGGCGTTCAACGCCGCCAACATGGGCTATTTTAAGCCGCAGGGCGCTACGGGCACGGGCATTTTGCCCTACGCCAGCGGCGACATGCCCTGCTTCACCGATGTGGACAACGACGGCTACGTCGACTTGCTCATTGGCACCAACGAAACCCGCGAGCCTGGCAAAAGCCTGCGCTACTTCCGCAACCGCGCGCGCGGTCCACTCGACAGCGCTTTTGTGTTGGTGAACAACGACTTCGGGCGGATTCGCGATGCCAGCGGGGCCGCACCGCTCAACCTGAGCCCTAGCGTGGCCGACTTCGACGGCGACGGCCGCCCCGACCTGCTTACCGTGGATGCCAGCGGCCTGCTGCGCTTTTTTCTCGACTACCGCGCCCAGGGCAGCCAGTTCTCGGAGCGAACCGACGTGCTCTATAACCCGGCTACCGGCCAGTACGAGGAAACCCGCCTCGGCCTCGATTTCTACTCGCATTGTGCCCTGGCCGCGGCCGACGTAAATGGCGACGGCGCCCCCGAGTTGTTTGTGGGCACCCAGGCCGGTGGGGTTATCAGCTACGGCACGCGCAACCGCACCGTCACGGCCACCAAAGCCGAGGCTGCCCGCGCCTTGGCGCTGAACATCTACCCCAACCCCGCCAGCGCCCGCGCCACCGTCGAAACTGCCGCGCCCACCCGCATTAGCGTGCTCGACCTGGCCGGCCGTGTAGTGCGGGCGGGCGGCACCCTGCAGCGCCGGCACGAACTGGACCTGGGCGGGTTGGCCGCCGGCGTATACCTGGTGCGTGCCGCAGGAGCCGATGGAGCGGCCGCTGTGGCGCGTTTGGCGGTGGAGTAGGGGCATCTGTTATGGTGAGTGAAGCATTCTGCCCATTAAGCCTTACTCTGTGTCAATGAATCCATCCAGAAAACAGAGGCGATGTTATAACTATCTTATTCAAGGCTTGTCTTGCTTGGCCGGCCGGGGACATCCCATTTAAGCGTGTAATTCGTCGAAGCGGGTGGAACCCCATTCAACGGCGGAGTGAATGGCGCAATTCTATCCCACCACTGCTGGTTAGTTCCGTGACCTGCCCAGCCGGGCGGCCATGCGCAGCTCCCAGCACGCCAGGAGCACAACCACCGTCAGTTCCAGCCCGAAGTACGCCCCGCCCCAGGCCGTTAGGTTCGGGGCGCGGCCGAGCAGCAGGGCCACAGTCAGGCCGCCGTACAGCAGGTTCGCCCAGGCGATGCCCTTTAGCCAAGGCGGCCACGTGGCGGGCGGGCGCCAGTAACACCGCAAGGAGTACGCGGCTAATCCGCTGGCCAGCACCGCGAGCAGGTGCAGCACCCGCGCCGGCACTCCCACGGCGGGTTCCAGGGCCGGCAGCACCAGGCCCAAGCCGACGGCCGAGAGCACGGCCCCCAGGCCGTCGACGAGGAAGAGCCGATGGGGGGCAATGGTATTCCAGGCGCGGGGAAAGAACCACATAAGAGGCGTTTATTGGCGAGTGCAACCGGAACGTTCGCAAAAACGGTGATTTAAACAGGCAGTGCGGTCGCCCATTTAATTTTCGGACCAAACTTTCAACCTATGCCACCATTGAAGCCTCGGAGCTTTCTGTTTCAAAAAGGCATCGTAAAAAAGCTTGTCACATCTCAGGGCTTGCTGAATTAAGAGGAAGGCTTGCTTCGTCGTGCCTCCTCGCAATGACGGACCACACCAGTTACCCCAGCAGCTCGAACACGTCGCCATCATTCAGCGCGGCGAAGCGGGCACGGAAAGCATCTAAATCGGACCGACTGAGGGTGTGGGTGAATACGCCGTCCTGCGATTCTGCCGCAACCAAGTAGTTGCCCTGGGCGTCGAGCAGGGCTGAGTCGCCGCTGTATTCGTGGCCGGAGCCGTCGCGGCCCACGCGGTTTACACCCAGGGCACAGGCCACGTTTTCGATGGCGCGGGCCCGGAGCAGGGTAGTCCAGGCGGTGCGGCGCACGGCGGGCCAGTTGGCCACGTAGAGCACGAGGTCATACGGCTCAACGGCCTGGTTGCGGCTCCAGACGGGAAAGCGCAAATCGTAGCACACCAATGGGCAGATGCGCCAGCCGCGCCATTCTTCTACCAGTCGGGCGCCGCCAGGCGTGTAGGTGTGCTGCTCGCCGGCCAGGGTGAAGAGGTGGCGCTTGTCGTAGTAGCTCAACGAGCCGTCGGGCCGCACCCAGAGCAGGCGATTGTAGTAGCCGCCTTCCTCCTCGATGATAACGCTACCCGTAACTACTGCCTGACGGTGGGCCGCGGTGGCGCGCAGCCAGGCCACGGTGTCGCCCTGCATGGTCTCGGCCTGTCCGGCAGCTTCCATGCTGAAGCCGGTGGTAAACATCTCGGGCAGCACAATCAAATCGGTGGGCCGCGTGAGGCCAGCCAGCAGCTGGTCGAAGTTGGCGCGGTTAGCGGCCGGGTCGTGCCAATGCAGGGCGGTCTGGACGAAGGAAACGGTGAGGTCGGACATGAATGGTCGCGGTGAAGGATAGCAGTTCAAAGAACGTCATGCCGAGCGCAGCCGAGGCATCTCGCATGCTTTAATAAACCAATCAATAGAAGTTAGTGGTGGCACGCGAGATGCCTCGGCTGCGCTCGGCATGACGGGCTCTCTTAACATCCCGAACTTCCCTACCCGCGCAGTCGGGTTGCTGCCGCTTGCAGCGTGGCGCTTTCCTTGGCGAAGCAAAAGCGGACCAGGCCCTCATCAAAGCCGTCGTGGTAAAAGGCCGACACTGGCACCACCGCCACGCCTTTCTCGCGGGCCAGGTACTGGGCAAATTCGAGGTCGCTGGCCGATGACAGCGCGTTGTAGCGGGCCAGCTGGAAATAGCCGCCGGGCACAGGCAGCAGCTCGTAGCCCGCGCCATCGAGCAGGGCTCGGAATTCGTCGCGCTTGGCTTGGTAAAAGGATGCCAGGCCCCGGGCGTGGGCATCGGTGGGGTCCTGTTCGAGCGCATCGGCGAGGGCGTGCTGGGTGGGCGTATTCACGGCGAAGGTAACAAACTGGTGCACGCGGCGCAGCTCGGCGGTGAGGGCCGGCGGGGCCACGCAGTAGCCCACCTTCCAGCCAGTGGCGTGGTAGGTTTTGCCGAACGACGACAGCACGAAGCTGCGCTCGCGCAGGGCCGGGTGCTGGCGGGCACTCATGCGAGGCGCCCCATCGAACACGAAGTGCTCATACACTTCATCGCTGAGCACCAGCGCATCGGTGCCGTCGAGCAGGCGGGCCAGCTCGTGCCAGTCGTCGGCTGTGAAAACGGCGCCGCTGGGGTTGTGGGGCGTGTTCATGAGCACCAGCCGGGTGCGGGGCGACACCACCCGGCGCACCGCATCCCAGTCGGGCCGGAAGTGCGGGGCGGGCAGGCGCACGTAGCGCGGCACGCCGCCCTGCAGCCGGATGGCGGGGCCGTATAAATCGTAAGCCGGCTCAAACACCAGCACCTCATCACCGGGCCGCACCACGGCGGCCAGCACACTATATAGGGCCTCGGTGGCACCAGCTGCTAGGGTGACTTCGGTGGCTGGGTCAGGGGCGGGAGCATCGGAATGCAGGCGCGCAACCTGGGCGGCAATGGCTTCGCGCAGCCGCGGCAGGCCCGGCATGGGGGCGTACTGGTGGTGGCCGGGCGTGAGGGCGTGCCGGGCCAGCGCCGCCAGCAGCGCCTGTGGCGGGTCGTAGTCGGGAAAGCCCTGGGCGAGATTGATGGCACCGGTTTCCTGGGCCAGCTGGGTCATTTGGGTGAAAATGCTAACGCCCACATCGGGCAGCTTCGATTGGAGCACGGGAGGGAAGGGTAGGAGGTGATGAAGTGAATAGTTGCTGGGGTGGTGAGGGTAATGAGGTGATGAAGTGAAAATTCGAAACGATTACTTACTCCATCACCTCATGACCTCATCACTTCCCGACCCCATCACCTCAGAATCATAAATAAAGCCGGAACGTGGTACCCTCATCTACGGCGCTGCTGACCTCGATGCGACCGCCGTGGTTCTGCACAATGCGGTTGACGAGGAACAGGCCCATGCCCGTGCCATCGACGTGCGAGTGGAAGCGGCGGAACAGCTGAAACAGCTGCGGCCCGTAGCGCGCCATGTCAATGCCCAGGCCGTTGTCCTCCACCGTGAGGATGGGGCGGCCGGTGGTGAGGTCGGGTGCGCTGCTGAGGCGAATGCGCGGCGGGCGGGCCGGCGAGGCGTAGCGCAACGAGTTGCTGAGCAGGTTCTGGAGAATGCTGTGCAGGTTGGGCCGCACAAAATTTACCACGGGGTAGGTAGCAAAGTCGCAATCGACCAGGGCCGCGCTCTGCGTCAGCTGGTCGTGCAGGCCATCGAGCACTTCCTCCACAAGCGGGGCCAGGTCGACGGGGCCGGGCGGCACTTGCTGCTCGAGGCGCTGCACCTGCACAATGGCCCCCAGGTCGTCGATAGTCCCAAAAATCCGGGCCAGGGCCCGCTCAAAGTAGTCAACCAGCTTCATCGACTCAGGGTCGGTGAACTTGGCCGTGCGCGTGAGCTCGGCGAAAATGCCCGCCATGTTGTTGATGGGCTGTTTAAGGTCGTGCGAGGCGGTGTACACGAAGTTGTCGAGGTCCTCATTGGTCCGGAGCAGGCGGGCGTTGTTGGCCTCCAGCTCCTGGCGCACCTGCCGGAAATCGTGCACGTCGGTATTGGCCCCAACCCAGGTGCTAATGTCGCCCTGGGCATCGCGCAGCGACTCGGCCCGCACCAGAAACCAGCGGTACTCGCCGTCGTGGCGGCGCCAGCGCATTTCGCGCTCCAGCATGTTGCCGCTGGCCAGGCTCTGCTGCCAGTGGCGCAGGGCTTCGGGCAGGTCGTCGGGGTGCACCACCTGCTCCCAGCCCCAGTCTTTCAGGTCCTCGAAGCGCAGGCCGGTGTAATCGTACCAGCGCTGGTTGCAGTAGTTGAGGCGGCCGTCGGGGCGGGCCGTCCAGGCCAGCTGGGGCAGGGTTTCGAGCAGTTGCTTGAAGCGGGCCTGGCTGTGCAGCACCTGCTCCTGCAGCACGCGCAGCTGGTGGATGTCGGTGTTGGTGCCGTACCACTTCACCAAGTGGCCGCTGGCGTCGCGGCGGGCCTGGGCCTGGCCCAAAAACCAGCGGTACTCGCCGTCGTACCGGCGCAGGCGAAACTCCGCCTCGTAGTAGCGTTGCGTGCTCAGAGCAGCCTGCCAACGGTCCTGCATGTGGGGGTGGTCGTCGGGGTGCACGTAGCTGAGCCAGTGCTCGGCGCCGTTCTGCTCCATACCTACGCCCAGATAGGCGGCGGTGCGGTGGTTGTAGTAGTCCACGGTGCCATCGGGCTGGGCCGTCCACACCTGCTGCGGAATGCTTTCGGCCTGAATGCGCTGCTCTTCTTCGCTCTCGCCCAGCTGCTGCTGCAATTGGCGCAGGGCCGTTACGTCGGTGTTGGTGCCGAACCAGCGCACCACTTTGCCGTTGGCATCGCGAATGGGCCGCGCCCGGCTCAGAAACCAGCGGAACTGGCCATCGTGCCGGCGCAGCGGGAAAGTGTCCTCCCAAGGCTGGTCGGAGCGCAGGGCGGCGAGGTAGCGGGCATTCACCGCATCGCGCAGGGTTGGGTCGTGCACCTGCTGCCAGCCGTTGCCGTGCATTTGCTCGGGTGTGAGGCCGGTGTAGTCGTACCAGCGCTGGTTGTACCAGAAAATTTTGCCGTTGGCTTCGGCCATCCAGGCCAGTTGGGAAATATTGTCGGCCAGGGCCGCAAAATTCTCGCGGCTGCGGGCCAGTTCCTCGGTGCGCTCGTGCAGTTCGTGTACTTCGGTGGTGGCTGCGCTGAACCCGGCTAGCTGGCCATCGGGGCCCCGGTAAGGTTGGGCGCGGGTTTGCACCCAGCGATTTTCGCCGTCGTGGCGGCGGCAGCGGAACGTGACCTCCCAGGGCTCGCCGGCCTGCATGGCCGCCTGTGCTACGGCCCGCACGGCGGCCTGATCTTCGGCCGGCAGGCTGGCCCAGCCATTTTCCACGGGCTCGGCGGGGTCGCGCCCCGTGTACTCGTAAAAATAGGGGTTGAGGTAGGTGAGCTGGCCGGTTTGGTCGAAGTTGGCAATGAACACCGGCATGGCCCGCGTAATGGCCCGCAGCTGCTCGTCGCGCTGATTCACCTCGAGCGACAGCTCCACTGCCTGCCGACGGGCCAACACTCGCTCGCTCACATCAGTGGCAAACGTGAGAATGCCGCTGATGCTGCCGGCCGCGTCGTGCATGGGCACGAATGAAAAGTTGAAGTACTTCTCCGTGCCGGGCGCGTCGTTGGGGTTCAGCAGGGCCGGCATCTCCTGACCAACGAAGGACTCGCCGGTGCGGTACACGTTGTCGAGGATGGCCAGGTAGCCCTGAGTTACCAAACCGGGCTGCAGCTGGGCCAGGGGCTGGCCCAGGCGGGGGCGTTGGCCTGTGGCGCGGGCGTAGCCACTATTGAAAAAGGTATAGCGGTGGTCGGGGCCTTCAAAGGCCGCAATGTAAGCCGGGGCCTGCGACAGTATCTGGCTCAGCAGGCGGTCTTTGGCTTCGAGGTGGCGCTGGGTTTCGCGCAGCTCGTGCACGTCGAGCATGTAGCCGTTGCGGCGCAGCAGCCGGCCGTCGGTCCCGAACTCTGGCACGGCCTCGGTGATAAACCAGCGGTACTGCCCGTCGGCGCCCCGCAGGCGTACTTCTACCCGCCCCAGGCGCGGCGACTCAATGCTGTCGGCAATTTCGCTCTGGGCACGTTCGTGGTCGTCGGGGTGCAGAATGTGGGGCCACTGTATGTCTACCTCGGCCCAGCCCGTGTCGGCGGGCAGGCCCGTGTACTGGTACCACTGGGGGCTCATGTAGGTGGTGCGGCCCAGGGCATCCGTCACAAAGGTGATGAAAGGCAGTACCTCGGCCTGGCGGCGCAGGCGCAGGTCGGCCACGCTGGCGCGCACGTTCAGGGCTTCGGACTGCTGGCGGGCCTGCACCTGGGGCGTCACGTCGGTGGCAAAACTCATCACGCCCGTCACCACGCCGGTGGCATCGCGCAAGGCTTGGTAAGAGAAGTCGAGGTAGTAGGTGCGCAGCTGGCCGGTGGCCTGGTTGCGCAAGTGTAGCGCCGCGGCCTGGTCCTTTACGGTAAGGCCGGTGCGGTACACGTGGTCGAGCAGCGCAATGGTGCTCTGGTCGAGCAGCTCCGGAAAGCACTCGAGCACGGGCACTCCAAGCTGGGCCCGGTTTTGGGTCAGGGCGTCGTGGGCAAGGTTGGTGAAGGCGAAACGGTGGTCGGGGCCTTCGGTGGTGGCAATAATGACCGGGGCATCGGTCAGAATCTGTTGCAACCGCTCGGCGCTGGGAGCCGCCGTGTTCACGCTGGCACTCACATCGGCCAGCCGCAACAAATGGTAGCGAATGGCCCCCGCCGTGCCCATGCCGCCCGCCGCCACGGGCTGAAGGGTGGCTTCCCAATAGCGCGGAGCGGGTTGGGTGGCGGCTTGCGACTGCCACGTGGGGCCCAGTACCTGCGCGCTGCCCGACTGTGCCGCGTACAGGGCCGTCGTCCAGCTTTCGGCCGGGGCCAGCACGTGGCCGGCAGCCGTTAAGGCTGCGTGCAGGGCGCGCAGGGGCTGGTTCGTTATCGTTTCAGGTCGCGCATCGTTGCCCAACAAAGTACAAGCCGCTGCGTTCAGCCCTAGCACGGTGCCCGTGGGGCCCAGCACCACATGCGGCGTAGGCAAGGCGCCGAACAGCAGCTGAAAGTCTAGGTCGGGAGCAAAAAGAGCAGGCATACGCGGTGGAAAGGCCAGCCCGCGAGGCAAGGGTAAATAGGGCGCGGGCCGCTTGGGTCTTCAAAGATAGAAGCCCGGCCGCCCGAAACAGGTCCAACGCAAACAGTCCCGGCCGAAAATCGGCCGGGACTGCGCAGGTGCCGGCGAACGAGCCGTTTGCCGCGGTTACAGCGGGTTCTTCAGGTCTTTGGCGAATACGCGCTGCACGTGCTCGACTTTGCGGGCCGATACGTTGGTGATGTAGGGGTTTTCGGGGTGCAGGCGGTAGTAGCCCTGGTGGTAGCCCTCGGCGGCCCAGAATTTCTGCATGGGCAGCACCTGGGTCACGATTTTACCACTGTACTCCTTCGAGGCGTTGACGCGGGCAATGGTGCTTTCCAGGATTTTCTGTTCCTCCGGCGTGCGGTAGAAAGCTGCCGAGCGGTACTCGGGGCCCACGTCGTTGCCCTGGCGGTTGAGCTGGGTAGGGTCGTGCGAGGCTGTGAAGAAAATGTCGGCCAGCTTCTGGTAGCTCACCACTTTGGGGTCGTAGTAAACCTGGACGGTTTCGGTGTGACCGGTGTTCTGGGCCGCTACTTCCTCGTAAGTGGGGTTGGCCTTGGTGCCACCGGCGTAGCCGCTCACCACCTGTTTCACGCCCTTAATCTGCTCAAACGCTTCTTCCTGCGCCCAGAAGCAACCGCCGGCGAACGTGGCCATCGCCAGGCCGTTGAGGTTGGCCGGCGCAAAGCCCGCCGTGGAGCGGGATGGGTTCTGGGCTTCGGCCACGGGTTGCGTCCCGCAGGCAAACAAAAGCGCCAGCACACTCAGGCTGGCCAGGGACTTCAGTCGGGTTCTCATAAAACGGCTTTAATCAAAGAATTGAGGCCCGCTGGGGGGGCGTTGCAGCGGTAGACGGCAGGTGGTGCCATTCCTTACACCAGCATTTGCCCGATATACGCAACCCATCTCTATCTGGCCTTAACGGTCTGTTAGGGCTAGCCACACCAACGGCGTGCCAGGTCCAGTGCGAAATTTCTCGATTGACTGCCTACGTATTAATACCGGGAAAATGGCGTGAAAACTCCCCTTTCAGGTAATCAAGCATTATTTTCTGCAAAAAAGTAGCTGCGTGTACGTATTTCGCGTATTGGCCCGACCTGTTATGATGCCCCGATGTCGATACAACTTTTACTGGACGAACCCCAAATTGCCATTTCCTACGACCACCTGCATGAGTGGCTGTATGCCGACTGGCAGGGCGACCAAGACCTGAACAGCGTGCAGCAGGGCGGGCATGAGATGTTGCGCCTGCTTGGCCAGCAGCGCTGCCACAAGGTGCTGAACGATAACCGCAACGTGACCAGTATGTGGAGCGATGCGGCCGAGTGGGCCGGCAAAGACTGGTTCCCCGCCATGATGGAAGCCGGCCTGCGCTACTTCGCCTGGGTATACTCGCCCAACGTGTACAGCCGCCTCTCCACCGACCTCACGCTGCAGTTCACGCACGGCAATGCCGTCATCGCCACCTTCGACGACGTAGACACCGCCCGTGCCTGGCTGGCACAGGTATAAGGAAAACAGGTGTGGGCCTTCGGGCTGCGCACGAAGGGAAGCTATATTTGGAAGCGCAGGCAGGGGATTCTACCCCCTTGCTGTCGCCTACCAATGCCAGCATCTTCCTTTTCGATTACGAGCCGACGGCTGGGTAACAGCCTTGTCGCTCTCACGGTGCTGCTTGGCTTGGCGTGGCATCCACCTGCTCCCCCAGCCGTGCAGCAGCTGGTGCAAAAAATGCAGGGGTTTTACCGGCTCAGCCGGCCCGAGAAAGCCTACCTGCACCTCGATAAATCCGTTTATACCGTAGGCGAAACCATGTGGTTCAGCGCCAGTGTGGTCGCCGCCGATACCCATCGGCCCGATACCCTCAGCCGGGTACTGCATGTTGAACTACTGGCCGGCAACGGCCGGGTAGTGAGCCGGCGCGAGCTGCGCCTCGATGGCGGCCGCAGCCACGGGGCCATAACGCTGCCCGATACACTTGCGCCCGATACCTACCAGCTGCGGGCCTACACCGGCTGGATGCGCAACGCCGGCCCGGAATTCTTCTTTAGCCGCCGCATTCAAATATGGCCGGCCGCTTCGCTGGTTGGCGATAGCAGCCCGGCACAGCTACGCGCCAACGCTGTCGCTGCGCGCCGGCTCAGCACCACGCTATCCCGTGCCCCCGATGTGCAGTTTTTTGCCGAGGGTGGTTCGCTGGTGGCGGGGCTCACCAACGTGGTCGCCTTTAAGGCTACGGACTATGCGGGGAATGGACTCGATGTTCAGGGACAGGTGCTGGATGCTCAGGATAAGCCAGTGGCTACATTTCGCAGCAGCCATTTAGGGATGGGGTCTTTTTCTTTCGCGCCGGTCGCCGGGCAGCGCTACCATGCCGTGGTAGCGCCCGGTGGCGTAGCGCTACAAGTGCCCCTGCCCGCCGTGCAGCAGGAGGGCTACACCTTGCACGTAGTCACGCTGGCCAGTGCGTTTCTGGTAACCATACAGCGCCACGGTGGCTCTAGCAGCACCGTGTCGTTGCTGGGGCAGGTGCGGGGACAGGTAGCTTATATGGCCCATGGCGAGCTAACTGCTGGCCACGAAACGTACACGACGCGCATTCCCACCAGTCAGTTTCCGGCCGGTATTGTGCAGTTCACCTTGGTTGATGCGCAGGGCCAGCCCCTGGCCGAGCGCCTGGCCTTTGCCGCACTGAACCCCAACCTGCGCGTGACGCTCACGCCCGACCGCGCCAGTTACGGTCCGCGCCAGCCCGTGCGGGTGCACGTTGCCGTAGCCGATGCTGCCGGCCAGCCCGTGGCCATGCCCCTCTCGCTGGCCGTTGCCGATGCCGGGGCCGTGGATGCAAGTGCTGAAACCATTGCCGCAAATTTGCTGCTGACCTCTGACCTAGCCGGCTACATCGAGAACCCCGGCTATTATTTTCAAAACCCTACCCCGGAAACTGCGCAGCACCTCGACGCCCTGCTGCTGACCCAGGGCTGGCGGCGGTTTGTGTGGAAGCAGCTGCTGGCGGGCCCATTGGCTGCGCCCGAATTCGGCGTCGAGCGGGCAATCGGGATTCGGGGGCAGGTGACGCAGCCCAGCGGCAAGCCCGTTGCTGGCGGCACTGTTACGTACCTGCAAACCCGGCCCGAAAAAATATACCTCAGCACGCGCACCAACCCCGAAGGACGGTTTCTCTTCACCGGCCTGGACCAGTGCAACGACACCACCCGCCTCACGTTGCAGGCCCGCACCGACCGCGGCAAGCGCAACCTGCTGCTGAGCCTCGACCCCGGGCCTCCGGTGCCGGCGGGCCGGCTGCCCGTGCTGCCGCTGCAAACCCCGGCTGCCCTGGCCGATGCCGTGCAACGCAGCCAAGCCCAGCACGCCGCCGAAATCAAGCTGCAATTCGACACCACGCACAATGTGATGCTGAGCAACGTGCAAGTAAATGCCCGCCGGGCCGTGCCCACCGACTCCCGCCGAATTTACCCGCTGGGCTCGGCTACGGTGCTGCGCATGGATGATTATCCAACGGCCCGCAATGGGTCGTCCACGGCTTTGCAGATGCTACAGGGCCGCGTGCCCGGCGTATCCGTTACCGGCGTCGACCCCAATATTCACGTGCAGATTCGGGGAATAAATTCGCTGTCGGGCTCTTCCGAGCCACTGTACCTGCTGGATGGTGTGCCCATAACCGCCGATGCCCTGGCCTATTTTCCGGCGGCTGATGTAGAAACAATTGAGATTTTGAAGGGCGGGCAAGCAGCCATTTTTGGGAGCCGAGGGTCGGCAGGCGTCATTGCGGTCTACACGCGGCGCGGCAGCCCCAACTATAGCCCCAGCGTCGAGAAGGCACCGGGGGTACTTGCCCTGCGGGTGCCGGGCTACGCTTGCGCCCGCGAGTTTTATGCGCCGCGCTACGACGTAGCCACTGCCCGGCGCAACCTGCCAGACCCTCGCCGCAGCACGCTTTACTGGAACCCGCGGGTGAGCACCAACGCCGCCGGCCAGGCCGACGTAACTTTCTTCACGGCCGATGCCGTCGGCCAGTTTCGGCTGAGCGCCGAAGGCATATCAGCGGCCGGGCAGCCTGCCGTGGGCAGTGGCAACCTGCTGGTTCGCTAGCTTGCTGCGCGGGTTAGCACCCCACTTTACCGTAGTTTTGTAGGAACGCCTGCGCACGCCACTCCGGCTTTCGCCGTTGCTCCATTTCTTATGGCTTCAGCACCTACTGCTTTCATTGTGGCCACGGCTCCCGAGCCGCACCGCGTGCGCACCCGCCAAATCATCAAGGCCCACCCCGAGGTGAAGCAGCTGATGACGCGCAACCCTGCCACCTTTCTCATCGGCCTGGGCTGCGTGGTGGCGCAGGTAGCCCTTGCGTATTTCCTGCGTAACCAAGCTTGGTACTGGACCATTCCGGTAGCTTACCTGGTGGGGGCGTTTTTCTCGCACACGCTGTTTGTGGTTATTCACGAAGCGGCCCACAACTTGGTGTTCCGCAAGCTGTGGCAGAACGTGGCCACCGGCATTCTGGCCAACTTTCCGTCGATTTTCCCCACGGCCATCAGCTTCAAGAATTTCCACATCAAGCACCACGTGTTCCAGGGCGTGCACGAGCTCGATGCCGACCTACCCGACTGGTACGAGGCCAAGCTGATTCACAACTACAGCATCGGCAAGGCCATCTGGCTCTTTTTCTTCCCGCTGTTTCAGGTCATTCGCACGGCGCGCTGCCGCGAAGTGGCCACCATCGACCGCTACGTGGCGGCTAACATCGTGGCCCAGGTAGCCTTCGATGCGGCCATTGTTTATTTCTTCGGCTGGACAGCGCTGCTGTACCTGTTCCTGAGCTTCTGGTTTTCCGTGGGCCTGCACCCGCTCGGGGCCCGCTGGATTCAGGAGCACTACCTCACCCTGAGTGACTCGCAGGAAACCTATTCCTACTACGGCCGCCTCAACGGCATCAACCTCAACGTGGGCTTTCACAACGAGCACCACGACATGCCCAGCATTCCGTGGAACAACCTGCCCAAGCTCAAAACGGTCGCGCCCGAGTTCTACGAGCCGCTGCTGGCCCACCGCAGCTACACCAAGCTGTTCTTCAAGTTTCTCTTCGACCAGGAAATCAGCCTCTACTCGCGCATTATGCGCAAGGACCGGGGCACCGCCACCCTCAAAGACCAGAGCGTGCCCGATAAAGAACTGCTGTCGGCGTAGGGTGCCGCGTGGTTTCAATAATAAAAAAGGCGACCTCTGAGGTCGCCTTTTTGTTGTCAAAATTGGCCGGAAGGCCGCCCGCTTATTGGTTGCGAACGCCGCAGGGCGAGGCCGAAACGCTGCCGAGCACCAGGTGCGGAATGGGAAAAGGGGCTTGGTCGGCGGTGCAGAAGCGCGGCGTGGCCCCGTGGTTCGGGTCGGTGTTGTAGGTGAAGTAGACGCGCTGGCCCCGCTTATTGAGTGGGCCAAAGTCGGCGAAATTCGTGGCCGCAATAACGTTGGTGTTGCCCAGAGTGTCGGGTGAGGTGTACGGCTGGATGGATTTGCCGATGGGAAACTGGCTATCCACCTGAATCAGGATGCCGTCCCAGCACCGGTCGCTCAGCACCACGCCCGAGAAGCAGGTGGTGGGCGGTATGCCGGGAAAGCAAATGATGGGAGTAGGGGCCGTATCGGAGTCGTTGCTCTTATCGCAGCTTGATAAGCTGCCGATGGCCAGCATAGACAGGCCCAGGAGGAAGAAAAAACGTGGCATAGGAGGGGAGATTGTAGCGCTGGAACTCCCAGCTGTAGCGCTGACCGGCACCTAGCTCCTCGCGTTGCATGACCCCGACAGCTATTGCCAGGTTGGTACGCAGGCTGTGGTCGAAATATCACTCAGCCGCATGCCGGGCACCGGCTCCCGTACGCCATCGGCCACGTAGCAGCCCAGGCCGTACACCAGAGAATCGGGCTCGGCACTGAAATACAGGCGTTGGCCAATGATATTATTGAGCGTGCCTGGAACGGTGGCGGTACTGACGCTGCTGGTGATGTCGCGCGAGTTGCTCACGGCAATTACGTTTCTGCCCAGGAACACCGGGCCGTTCCCCCCATTTCTCGAAGTCGGCTTGCCAATCGGGAAGCGAGGGTCTACGTCAATCAGCACGCCGTTTACGCAGGTAACGGCCACTATCTGGCCCGTGTAGCAGGTGCCTCCGGCGTATTTTTCGCAGCTGAGCAGAGGCAGGAGCATGACTGCCAACAAGCCGCAGTAGAGGAGCTTTCGAAACATGGCGGAAAGGAAAAAAAGTGGAAAGGAAGGACCCGAATGCCTGCTGCCTGCCCTGACCGCCCTGCCGCTGCCCGCGTTGCGTGGCCACCAAAGAAAACGGCGGCCCTAAATGGGGCCGCCGTTTTCTTTCGCTGATTCGGTGGAATTAGGCCTGCTTGGCAAACTGCACGTTGAAGCTCAGCTTTACGTCGTCGCCCACCACAATGGAGCCGGCTTCCGTCACGGCACCCCAGGTGAGGCCGAATTCCTTGCGGTTGATTTTGCCGGTTACTTCGAAACCGGCCTTGTGGTTGCCGTAGAAATCGACGGCCGAGCCGCCGTATTCGGCCTCCAGGGTTACGGGCTTGGTTATGTCCTTCACCGTGAGATGGCCAGTCACTTTGTACTCGTTGCCGCCCGTTTTCACAAACGAAGTCGACTCGAACTTGATGTGCGGGTACTTGGCTGCATCGAAGAACTCCTCGCCGCGCAGGTGCGCATCGCGCTGCTCCTGGTTAGTGTTGATGCTGTCCACATCAAGGGTGAACTCCACTTTGGCATTGTCATAGTTGTCGTCGGTGGCCGATTGCAACGTGCCGGCGAAGGTGTTGAACGCGCCCGTAACGGTGGAAATAACCAGGTGCTTGATTTTGAATTGAACTTCGGAGTGCGTGGGGTCGAGTACCCACTTGGTGGCGGTGATGGTATCAGACATGGCTTTGGGTTCTGGTTGAGGGTGAAGTGCTGTGCAAAGGTAATCGATGTATGTACATAAAATGTTTATACACGAATTAATTTTTTCGGCAGGCCAGTTTCCTGGTCCATGCGGAGGCTGTGCAAAGAAGGAGAGTGCCGTTCTTTAAGCCTCCATAGTTCGCCTCCCTCATCTTCATGCGCCGTTTCTTGCTTCCGGCCCTGCTGAGCTTGCTCTCAGCGGACTTCGCCCACGCCCAAAGCCTGCCCGTGCTTTCGCAAAACCCGCCTGCCCTGCGCTGGCAGGAGGTTCACACCCCCAATTTCCGGGTGCTTTACACCGGCGCGCTCGATTCGGCAGCGCAGCGCACGGCCCTGCGGCTCGAGCAGCTGCACGGGCCGGGCGTGGCCACACTGGGCGTGCGCCCCCGGCCAATTACGGTGGTGCTGCAAAGCCAGACTACGGTCAGCAACGGCTTTGTAACCTTTCTGCCCCGGCACGCCGAGTTTTTCATCACCCCCGAGCAGGGCATGGGATTGGGTACCGTGGATTGGCTCGATGGGTTGGTGGTGCACGAATTCCGGCACGTGGGGCAGTTCGAGAAGGCCCGGCAGGGGGTGGGCCGGGTGTTGGGCCCGCTGCTGGGCGATGGCGCCTTGGGCGTAGCCGCCGTGGGCGTGCCGCAGTGGTTTTTCGAGGGCGACGCGGTGGGCACCGAAACGGCCCTCACGCGCAGCGGCCGCGGGCGCATTCCGTATTTCAGCGTGGATATGCGGGCCAACCTGTTGAGTGGCCGCCGGTATTCGTATCAGAAGGCCGTGAATGGCTCGTTGCGCGACAATGTGCCCAACTGGTACGTGCTGGGCTACTTCATGACGTCCTACCTGAAAACCCACCACGGCCCCGACGTGTGGAGCCGCGTGCTCGACCACTACTACCGTTTTCCCTTCTACCCGTTCTCGTTTTCCAACGCCATCAAGCGCACCACGGGCCTCACCGTTGAGCAGGTGTACGACCGCACCATGGCCGAAATCGACTCGACCTGGCGCGCGCAGCAGGCCGCCCAGCAGCCCGATACACGGGCGCACGCGCTGGCGGTGCAGGAATCGGAAAAGGTTTTTACGCAATACCAATACCCACAGTACGTGGACGCTGGCACGGTGCTGGCTCTGAAAACGGGCCTCGGCCACATCGCGCAGTTTGTGCTGCTGAACCGGTACGCCTCGGGTCCGGCCGGGCCCGAGCGCACGGTGTTCGTGCCGGGCCAGCTCAACATCCCCGAAATGCTCTCAGTGAATGGCGGCAAGGCGGTGTGGCCCGAATACCAGCAAAATGCCCGCTGGGGCCAGCAGGTAGCCTCCGAGCTGAAGGTGCTGGACCTGGCTACCGGTCGGCTCACGCGCATCGGAAAGGGCAAGCGCTACTCGGCTGCCGCGCTCTCGCCCGATGGCCGTCGCCTGGTGGCTGCCCGCACCGACGCCAGCTACCACCACGCCCTGGTTATTCTGGATGCACAGACCGGGGCCGAAATCCAAACCCTGCCCAACCCGGCCAACGACTTCTACCAGCAACCGCGCTGGATGCCCGACGGCCGCCGAGTGGTAGCCGTGGCGCTCAGCAAGGCCGGCAAAACCATTCAGCTACTCGACCCGGCTGCCGGTACTACCCAAAACCTGCTGACCTGGGCCAGCGTGAACTTGACCAACCCGCAGCCCTGGGGCGAGTACGTGCTCTACAATTCGTCGCAGATAAGTGAGGTTCCGCCCAGCGGTAGCGGAGAAGAAGTCTTTAGCCATCCTTCCAAGGCGGGGGTAGACAATATTTACGCCGTTGCGCTAGCCAATGGACGCACATATCAGGTCACGACCCGACCGTTTGGCGCATACCACGCAGCCGTGTCGCCCGATGGGCGCTCGTTGGCGTTCCACGACTACCGCGCCACCGGAGCCCGGGTGATGGAAATGCCGCTGAACCCTTCGCAGTGGGAAGCCGTTTACGGCCGTTCAGCTGCCGACACGCCCGGGCCTTACGCCACCAAGCTGGCCGCTCAGGAACCCGCCGGCCGCGAAATAGCCCGCCTGCTTGCTCGGCCCGACTCCGCGGCGCGCTACGGGGTGCGGCGCTACGTGCCGCTGGCCCATGCCTTCAACCTGTTCAGCTATGGGGTGGTGCAGAGCCCGACGGGTACTGGCGTGGCCGTGGGCCTGCGCTCGCAGGATGTGCTGAACACCACGCAGCTGTTTGCTGGCCTGGGTTACGACCCCACCGAGCGCACCTTCAGCGGTACGGCGGCCGTGAGCTACCAGGGCCGCTACCCGGTGTTCGACGCCGATTTTACTTACGGGGGGCGCGACGTGGCCGTGGCTTACCAGGGCCAGCTGCTGCGCGACCAATGGCAGTATGCCCGCCTCACAGCGGGGGTGCGGCTGCCGCTCAATCTCACCCATTCCAAATACTTCCAAGGGTTGAACGTGGGCGCCTATTTGCTACACGAGCAGGTGTTTGGTTACGACCTGCCCGTACGCAAAGCCACTGAAGTATCGCCCAATCGGCCGCTCAACGCGCTGCAAACTTCTTTCAGCTACGCTTCCCAGCTTAAACGCAGTGCCCGAGACGTGGCCCCGCGCGCTGGCTTCGCAGTGCTGGGTACCTCGCGTATCACCCCCTTCGGCAGTGGCCTGGAGGCGCGGCAGTGGGGCGGGCAGGCGAGCCTGTTTCTGCCCGGCTTGCGGGCCCACGACGCGGTGCGGGTGCGGGCCGGCTACCAGTGGCAAAACCAGTTGCAGTACCAGTTTGCTCCTACCATCAACATTGCGCGCGGAGAGGGCTACACCAGTTTCGACCAACTGGCTGTGCTCGGGCTCGACTACAACCTGCCGCTGGCTTTCACGCATTGGGAGCTGGGGCGGGTGCTCTACGTGCAGCGCCTGCGGGCCACTGTATTTGGCGACCTGGCCCGCGGCAACGGTTTTCGGGGCGCGGCTACCAGCTACACCTATCGCAACGCCGGCGTCGATGTGCTGGCGCTCTTCAACGTGCTGCGCCTGCGCACACCACTCGAAGGCGGCGTGCGCATAACGTACCGGGGCGCGGTGGGAAAGTGGCTGATTGAACCCCTGGCCTTCAGCCTGCGGCTCTGAACTGCGGCTGGGGCCTTGGAAGCACTGCTATTCGGCTGCCTGGCACCGAGGTGCATCCGGGCACGGCCCAGCTCACCACCGTGCCCGCCGGCAAGGCCAGCGGCTGGCCCAGGAATTTGCCAATGGCGGCCAGCGTAGCCTCGGGCGCAGTAAGGTGCGGGAAGTGGCCGCTGGTGTCGATGATAACCAGCTGGCTGTGGGGAAACTGCTCGTTCAGGTAGTAGCCCACGCCCAGCGGCACCATCACATCGCGGGCCGGCTGCACAATGAGGACAGGCGTGCTTAGCAGGGGCAGCGCCATGCGGCTGTCGTTGAAGAAAGCTACCCGGGCCAGATGGCGCAGCACCCCGGGATTGGTGCTGGCAAAGCTGCTTGATAGGGCCATAATCAGGTCGGGCCGGCCCGCGTCGCCCACTGCCACCGGGGCAAATGCCTGCGCCCATTCGTCCTATTTGTTCTCGAGACTGACAAGTAGCTCTTCGACGTCGGCGGTCTCGAACCCACCGGCGTAGTCGCGTCCGTTCAGGAAGCGGGGCGACGGGGCCAAAAGCACCAGGTTGGCAAACCGGGCGGGCTCGCGCACGGCAGCCAACACGCCAATCATCGCCCCAATGGAATGCCCCACGAACACCACGCCGGTGAGGTCGAGCACGCGCAATACGTCGAGCAGGTCGTCGGCGTGGCCAGCGAGGCTGCCGTGGCGCTCGCGGCTGTACTCGCCCAATTGCGAGCCGCCGGTGCCCACTAGGTCGAGACGCACCACGCGGTAATGGGCTTCGAATGCGGGCAGTAGCGGTTGCCAGATGGTTTGGTTGCAACCCAAGCCATGGAGCAGCACCAGGGCCTGCCGGCCCCGGCCTGATATGTGCACGTGGCTGCGCGATAGAACAGAAGAAGATGGCGCGTTGCCCATTTGAAGTAGCGGATAGAAGGAGAAAGAAGGGGTCGGCCGCGCCAGCAACTGCCCCGGCCCATTGAGCAGTGTCTGGAAGTGGCAAATTATTCCCCGATTGGGAAATACATCTACTACATTTTAGCTCTTGAATTAGATTGCTAACGCGCTGTTTGATAACTAATAGTGTCAATAAGGCAACGCATCAATTGCACACTGGATTTCATAAGTTAGCCATGCCAATCTGAGAATCAAAAACTCTTCCAAAGCCCGACTACTGCAGTGGCCCAAACGCAGCTGCGCCCCGCTCTCCGGCCAGGCCCGCAGGAAACGGGTGACCGAAAAACGGGGCACAGAGTAAGAGCCAGCCCAGAGGAATTGGAGAATGGAACTTGGCCTGATTGTCCTGCTTGCTCCTTCGCCGGAAGGACAGACTGCGCTTAGCCCGGCAGCAAATCCTGCTTCAGGAAGCCATCGATGACGGCCAGGGTTTGTTGCGGAGCACTGAGGTGAGGGCAGTGCCCACCGGTTTGGATTACTGTGATGCGGCTATCAGCCAGCTGCTCGTTGATGTAGTGGCCCACCGCCAGCGGGGCAATCACGTCGTGCGACGACTGCACCACCAGTGTGGGCGTGGTGAGGAAGGCCAACTCGGCGCGGGTATCGGAGAGGAACGTAACGCGCGCGAAGTGCCGGGCGATTTCGGGATTGGTGCGCACGAAGCTATTGGTGAGCTCCATCACCAGCTCGGGCGACTCGTCGGCGCCCATCATCACCGGCGAAATGCCCTGCGCCCAGCCGTGGTAGTCGGCCTCCATAGCTGCCAGCAGCTCGTTAATGTCCTTCTGCTCGAAGCCGCCGGCGTAGCCTTGCTCGTTGATGAAACGAGGGGAGGGCGAAATCAGTACCATTTTTTTGAAGCGCTGGGGTTCGCGCACGGCGGCAATCACGCCAATCATGGCGCCCACCGAGTGGCCCACAAATACCACATCGTAAAGGGCCAGGGTACGCAGCACGTCGAGCAGGTCGTCGGCGTGGCCGGTTAGCTCGCCGTGGCGCTCGCGGCTGTACTCGCTCAGCTGCGAGCCGCCGGCTCCCACCAAATCGAGCTGTACTAACTGGTAGTCGGGCTCGAAGTGCGGCACCAGCAGGCGCCAGCTAGCCTGGTCCGCTCCCAGGCCGTGTAGGAAAACCATGGCGGGTGTGCCCGGGCCGCTGGCTCCGGAAATGGTAACGTTGCTGCGCTCCAGAATTGCAGTAACGGTAAGACTCATACAGGAAAAGTAAACGAGGTTGAAAAACGGTTGTCCCGCTATGGTGGCCCCGAAGACAGCTAAAATAGTGGTGGGAATTGATTGAGTGAAAAGCGGAATCGGCCGGGAAGGTTGTTTTCGAGCTGGTTGTTTTATTTGAACTGAGCGCAGCCGGTGATTAGTCCTCTACAACAGTTTGGCCAACAGCTAGCTGCAGCAATCCCGGTAGGCTGCTTATCCTTGTCGAATGATACTGCGCACGCTCTTCCTGTTTTTATTGGCCCTGCCCGCTGCCGCTCAGCGCTACGATGTTCGGCTTGGTACCCCAGTGGCAGGTTTTGCCTGGCAGCCACTGCCCGAGGCCAAAGCCGCCGTGCTGCTGCCTGCCGGCTGGCACTACCGGGCCGAAGGCACCAAAGCTGCTCCCACTTATTACCTCACCCTGGAGCCCGTGGGCGAAAGCGGCGAGTTTGCCACGGGCCTGTCGCTGCAAGTAGTGCGCAAGGCCCGGGCGCACACCCGGCACGCCGCCCCCGAATACGCCGAATTGCTGATGTTGCGCACCGGTTTCGGCCCGGGCCGGCAGCGGCTAGCCGATACAGCCGCGGTAGTCGGCCCGTGGCATAAGTGGGCCGTGCGCTACCGCGAAACCACGCCCGACGCCGAACCCCGCATTGTTTATCAACTGGCGCTGGCCAATGCCAGGACCGATACGCTCTACCTGCTCACCTTCGAAAGCCCCGAGAAGGAGTGGGCCGAAGCCTGGCAGCTGGGCAACGTAATGGTGCGCGAGCTAGTGCTGGATTCGCGGCTGTAGAGGCTGTATATGTGGCTTACCAAGGCTCCTTTTTCAACTCACGCGTGGTTGCGCGACGGTATAGCCGTTCTTGATTGCCTTCAAATGGCGTGATGAGCAATCCCTCAGTGCCTCTGCGGGTATATAGACAGTGCCAGGCCGGATGACATCAATAAGTGCGTACCTACTTCTCTACCTCAAGCCGGGTTTTATCTTTTTGCTGGTGGTATTTTCTCCAGTAATGAAGCGAGTAAGGCTGCAGGCTTTGCAGTGAAAAGCTGTTTTTCCGGATTTTAGCAATTCGATACCGGTATATTTTCCCGCTGTCAATCAGCATCCCGTAGCGCGGCGGGGCCGGTGTTTTAAAATATAGCCTCAACGTATCGGCCACCAGTTGGTAAGTGCCTCGGCCGCTTAAGCTGCCGACATCGGTCCACCACAAGTACACGAACTGATTGCCGGTGAAACGGAATATCTCGCCTTCGAAAGCTACGTGATGCCTCGTTTTATAAACTCCATTCACAAACTGCGCCCTGGCCGTGCCTGGTTTGACAAAGAGCAAAGCCAAGGAAAGCAAGCCGTATCTCATTTTAAAAAGTGCGTTTGGCCAATTACATCCCAAACACCAGCGGCGCGGTGTAGGCCACGGCCACCGGACAGCCGTTCTGCCGGCCGGGACGGAACTCAGGAAGCTGCCGCACGGCCGCCAGGGCTGCTTCGTCGCAGCCGTGGCCGATGCCTTGCATCACCTGGGCATCGCGCACCTTGCCATCGGCGCCTACCACAAACCGCACGTATACCCGGCCTGCTATGCCGGCCGCCCGCGCCGCCGCCGGGTATTCTAGGTGCTGCTGAATGGCCATGACAATGGCCGTGCCGCCGCCGCCGGTCAGGAGTTGAGGCATTTGCTCGGCGTAGGCGTACACGCGGCCGAGGCCGGCGGTGTACATCTTGGACGGGGGCGGGTTGGGGTAGCGAATGGTGAGGCCCATACGCACTGCCACCGGCTTGCCTTCGCGCAGGGCCGGCTGCAAGCGTGGGAGGCCTTGAATGGCCGCCAGCACAGCTGCCGTAGCGGCGGCCGGGGCGGGGGCGTAGCCGAGCTGCTGGCGCACGCCCGCCTCGCGGGCCTTGCCACTGGCATCAACCACAAATTCGACGTGCACTTCGCCGTGCGGGTCCGTTTTGAGGAAATCGGCGGGGTACACGGCTCGGCTCTGGATGAGCTCGGTGGCGGTGAGCACGTCGAAGGAGCAGGGCGTAACCTCGTCGGCCGAATACACTTTTTCGGGTGCTTTGGCAGCGGCGGGTCGCTTAGCTGAGCGTGGCCTGGTCTGGGCAGCGGCCGGAGCAAGCTGCGCCAGCCCGCCAACCAGCAACAGCGCCGCGAGTAGGGTTTTCATGGCCCGAAGATAGCCGCCACCACACAGGGCACGGCAATTGGATTTTCAGCTGCCTGCTCGTAGCCAGCACGGGCATCTGGTGTGGCCTGGTGCCCACGCTGGCTATAAAAGTTTAGAGCGACTTCTTCAGGTAGTCAGCGGCTCCCGCATTCTGCGGGTTCAGGGCCAGCGCGCGTTGGTAGTTCTTGCGCGCCAGTTCCCGGTTGCTCATGGATGCGTACAGCTCGGCCAGGCTATCGTAGGCATTGCCGCTTTGGGGGTACAGGTACACATTCAGCTTGAATACCGACAGGGCATTTTGGGCCTGGCCTTGCTTGAGCAGGGCGTAGCCCCAGGCGTTTACCTCATTTTCGGGCAGCTGGTAGGTCGGGTTCTTTTTTTGCTTCTGCTTCACCAGCGCTTCGGCCTGGCCAAAGCCGCGAGTGCCAAGCTCGGTGTGCAAGGCCCGGATGGTGGGCGGCAGGCCAAAGCCTGTAGCCGGCCGCATGTCGGGGATGTAGAACCCGGCAATTTCATCGATGAACATGTCGGGGTTAGCTCCCATCAGGTTGGTGAGCACCACAATGGCCAGGTCATCCTCGGGGTACACAAACAGGGCCGAACGGCCGCCGCCCGTGGGGGCCACGGCCCGGTGTTCGGGACGCAACACCGTGGGCCAACCCAGCGCGTAGCCGTTTTGCAAGCGGTTGAACCCCCGCGCCTGGCCATTGTTGAGCAGGCCCGGCGTCCAGAGCAGCGGCAGGCTGGTTGTATTCAAAAGCTTGCCCTGCTGCAAGGCAATCAGCCAGTGGGCCATTTCTTCCGCTGTCGAGGTCATGCCCGACGCCGTGCGCACGGAGGGCCCGTACGCTTCGAACAGGTTGTACGGCTGGCTGGTCCGCTGCCATTCCCCGTTCACGACCTTGGAATAGGTGTAGCCCCGGGTAGCATTGGGCAGCACGTCGTGCGAGTCGCCCAGCGCCGTGCGCGGCATGCCTACCACGTTCAGCTGCCGTTCCTGAATGAACGAGGCGAATGGCTGCCCGCTGAGCTGGTCGATGAGTTTGCCGACCACCAGGTAGTTGGTCTGGTTGTAGCTGAACTTTTCGCCAGGGCAAACTCCATTGGTTTCTTCTGCACGTTGGCCCAGGCGGCGTTTTCGTTGGCCTCCGTCACTATGTCATCGTCGCCCATTATCTCGGGTAGGCCCGAGGTATGCGTGAGCAGCTGCCGAACCGTAACGGGCTGCCACGCGGCCGGCAGCCCGGGCAGGTACCGCGAGATGGGCGCGGCCACGTCCAGCTTGCCAGCTTCTGCCAGTTGCACCACTGCCACACCCACAAAGGCTTTCGTAATGGAGTTGATGGTGAAGCGCGATTTGCGGCTCACGGGAATGGAGTCCTGGATATTGGCCAGCCCGTAGTGCCCCAGCTTCACTACCTGGCCGTGTCGGACGACGGCCAGTTGCAGGCCCGGAATGCGAAGCTGCCGCATTTTCGCGGCAATGAACAGGTCCACGCTATCGGCCGGCGCTTGCGCTTCAGCGCGTTGCAGGCAGGTGCAGGCCAGTAGCAGAAACAGCCACACGAGGCGGGGCAGCCGGTGGCGTTTTGCAGAACGGATGGGATGGGGGGAATGCATATTTTCAGAAAAAAGGAGGTGGAAAAGAAGGGCAGGAACCAGCCGTTTGCGGTGTTCGGTACAAACATATGCACGGTACCTTGCATTGCATAGTAACGACGCGAATAAATATTAGATATTTTAAATGTTTGCTCATTTCCGCTTAACGCTAGGCAATGGCTGGTCTCCGTTGTTCGGGCCCCTACATTTACTTCTGCACTCCCAATCCGTGCGAACCTTTTGGGAATGGCCTCACGGATTGGCTCAGCGTCCTGCCCGTATTGGCTGGTTCCACTTCCCTACCGACTACCCCGAACCCGGCTCGAAATAGTCAGCGCGCAGCACACCGAAGTCTGCTCAGGTGCTGGCCCCATCGTGTGCGGCGTCGAAGTGCAGCGTTGAAATCAAGTGCCTGGCGCAAAACAGTAACCCATTCGATGAAGAACCGACCACTGCCCGTCCTACTGCTGGGCACTTTGCTTGCCGTTGGGCCTGCTAGCGCCCAACTTGCTCCACGTGCTGCCTTTGCCTCCGACGAAGCGGCTGCCCGGCACAAGGCTGCTTTCGTGGCGGTGGTGAACAAGGCTGGTTTCAAACGGCCCGCCGATGGATACTATTACAAAAACCGCATCGACGTGACCAAAGAAGCGGCCTTGCGGCGCGTTGGAATCGATTTGCGGGCGATGGAACGGTCCCTTCGCATCGACGGGGCGGCCCCCTATGAGGAGTCTTCCTTGTTTGCCGACCTGGTGGTGCGTGGTACGGTGCTCAGTCTGGTCACCGATTCGAGCCGCGGCGTGTGCTACCACTCCCGCTACCAGATACGGGTAACCGAAACCTGGCAGGGCCGGCCCGCTGACACCGTAACGGTGCGGCTGGTAACCGGGCCCATAGGCGAAAGCCTCGGCATTACGTATTCCGGAGCACCGCGCATTCAGGTCGGGGAGGACGTTATTCTGCACCTGAACTACGTGGATTTCGCCGCGTACGAGGAGAACCGGAAATTCGGCGGCTGTGCCAACAATGCTGCTCCCGGTGACTTTATGGTGATGCTGGCCTCGCCTGTGCAGGGCAAGGGGGTGCTGAGTGGCTACGACCAGCGCACCGTTACCTCGCTGGCCGACCTGCGCCGCGACCTGCAGCGCTTCGCCGCCATCCTCGACAAAGAGCATTTCTACCAAAAAGAGTTTTGAGGCGGCGGGCTGCTACTTTTACCCCCGCATTCCCAACCCCGCTAACCCCCCGCTCCGCATGGCCAATTACCTCGCCGACAACCAAACCCGCTTCCTGAACGAGCTCATGGACTGGCTCCGCATCCCGTCCGTGTCGGCCGACCCCAAGTTTCACGCCGACGTGCTGAAGGCCGCCGACTACCTCAAGGCCCGCCTTGAAGAAGCTGGTGCGCAAAACGTCGAAATCTGCCCCACCGCCGGCAACCCCATCGTGTACGGCGAGTACATCGCGGGTCCCGAGGCCAAAACCGTGCTCGTGTACGGCCACTACGACGTGCAGCCCGCCGACCCCTACGAGCTGTGGACCTCGCCGCCCTTCGAGCCGGTGATTAAGGACGAAAAAATCTACGCCCGCGGCGCCTGCGACGACAAAGGCCAGGTGTACATGCACGTCAAGGCGTTTGAAATGATGATGCGCGACGGCCAGAGCGGTGTGCCCTGCAACATCAAGTTTATGTTCGAAGGCGAGGAGGAGATTGGCTCCAACAACCTCGAAATCTTCGTGAAGGCCAACAAGGAGAAGCTGAAAGCCGACGTCATCCTCATTTCCGACACCGGCATGCTGGCCAACGACGTGCCCAGCATCGAAGTGGGCCTGCGCGGCCTGAGCTACCACGAAGTAACCGTGACCGGCCCCAACCGCGACCTGCATTCCGGCCTATACGGCGGCGCGGTGCAAAACCCCATCAACGCCCTGTGCGAGATGATTGCCAGCCTGCACGACGAAAACGGCCACATCACCATCCCCGGTTTCTACGACAACGTGGACGAGCTGAGCGCCGAGGAGCGCGCCGAAATGGCCAAAGCCCCGTTCTCGGAAGAGGAGTTCAAGAAGAGCATTGGCTTGCCCGACAGCTACGGCGAAAAAGGCTACAGCAGCATGGAACGCACCAGCATCCGCCCCACGCTCGACGTGAACGGCATTTGGGGCGGCTACACCGGCGAGGGCGCCAAAACCGTCATTGCCTCGCAGGCCCACGCCAAAATTTCCATGCGCCTGGTGCCCCACCAGACCTCAGCCGAAATCACGGCGCTGTTCCAGAAGCACTTCGCCAGCATCGCCCCGGCCGGCGTTACCGTCGAAGTGCGCCCCCACCACGGAGGCGAACCCGTAGTTACGCCAACCAACTCGGTGGCCTACAAAGCGGCGGCCGATGCCATGGAAGCCACTTTCGGCAAGCGCCCGGTGCCCACGCGCGGCGGCGGCTCTATTCCGATTGTGGCCATGTTCAAGTCGGAGCTCGGTTTAGATACCGTGCTGCTCGGCTTCGGCCTCGATTCCGACGCCATCCACTCGCCCAACGAGCATTTCGGCGTCTTCAACTTCCTGAAAGGCATCGAAACCATTCCGCACTTCTACCGCAACTACGCGGCGGCTAAGTAGGAGGTCCTTGCTTCGATTAAAAAGGCCCGGCTTCTGCGCAGAAGCCGGGCCTTTTTACGGTTCAGAAGACAATGCTATTTGCTGCCGAACAAGTAGCCAGCCTGAAACTGAAAGACCGAGTTGCGGGGCAGACCAGAGTCGTTGCTTTCGCTAAATAAGCTCAGTATGCCACCGTTGTAGCGCGCACCCAGTTCCCAGCGCTCCAGCAGTTGGTAGCCCACGCCCACCACGTAGCCCAGGTCGAGCCGCCGCAAGCCGTTGGTATTGCGCGAGGTATAGGTGAGGGACGGCATGGTACTGGAGCTGACGGTGGAGGTGCTTTTCAAGGTGAGCAGGTAGCCCACCTGCGGGCCGGCTTCGGCGAAGAAGCTGCCGAATTTCAGGCGCAGCAGCACCGGCAGGTCGAGGTAGTTCGAGCGAGACTGGAGGCTGCTGGTGTACCCGCCCGGGCCGGACCCCTCTACGCGCATCCCCTTTTGCGAAAACAGGAGCTCCGGATGCAGCGAGAGCTTCTCACTTAGCGCCGCATCGGCCATTAGCCCGGCCGTAGCCCCTACCTGGTTGCGCACGCCCGTAACATCGTAGTTGGTCAGGCGTGCGAGGCTCACGCCCGCTTTCAGGCCGTAGCGAATGGTTTGGCCTTGCGCCGAACCAGCCAGCCCAGCCAGCGCGCCGAACAGGAGAAAAATTTTATGCATGGGAAGAAATAGATGTGGTGGTAATAAGATTCGAAACTACCAACAAACGGTAACTATTGCCTTCCCGCCTCCTTGCGGCCAGCTCAAAGCAAAAAAGCCCGGCTTCAATCGCGGAAGCCGGGCTTTTCTGCTTTGAGCGGAATTCAGCTACCCGCCAAACGAATACGTGAGGTACAGCTGAAACACGCTGTTGCGGATGTTGCCCTGCACCGTGGTATTGCCGCTCGTAACGGCCTTGGGCACGTTGCTGAACCCGCCGTTGTAGCGCAGGCCAATGCCCGGCCCGGTTTTGCGCTGGTAGCCCAAGCCCGCCAAGTAGCCGAAGTCGACGCTGTTCGTCGCGCTTTTTACATCGGTTGATACCGCCCCGGCCCTGTTATCGGCGGCCAGCAGGAAGCCCACCTGCGGGCCGGCTTCGAAAAACAGGCCGTCGGCATTTACGTGCAGGGCCAGCGGCACATCGATGTACTGCAGGCGGGTGGAATAGTCGCCCACCACATCTTTGGCTTTCGCGCCTTTTTGCGAATACAGCACTTCGGGCTGAATGGCGACCATGCGGCTGAGGCCAATATTGGCAAAAGCTCCGGCCTGGAAGCCGAATAAGCCCGTAACGTTGCCCGACTGTGCCCCCACAAACGAGGCGTAGGAAGCCCCTGCTTTCAGGCCCAGCGATACGTCGCTCTGCGCCCGCGCGGCGCTGCTCAGACCGGCCGCCAGGGCCAGCGTATAAAACATCTTTTTCATCCGACTCAGCAATAAGGTACCCGGCAAAGCTACAGCCGACACGAAAAAGCCCGATTCCCGCACTGGAAACCGGGCTTTTGTGCTTGTTAGCTAAGCTTATTTGCTGCCGAACGATTAAGCCAGCACCACCCAGATGTTGCTGGTCTTGTACTTGCCCGAGCCCAACACCGTAGCTGCGTCGCTTTTGAGTTGTTGTCGAGCAAGCGGCTGCGGCCATAGGCCAGCGAAATGCCCACGTTGATAGCCGGCGTTTGGGCCTGAGCTGCTCCGGCAGCCGCAGCCACCAGAGTCAGCGTAAGGAAAGTCTTTTTCACGATGAATAATTGGTGAAGGTACTGATAATCAACGCTAAATAGTGGATGCGCAGCGACGGGGCGTATGTTGTGGCCTTGGTTATTAAGTTGTCCGCTCTGGCACACGGACATAAAAAAGCCTGGCTTCTCTACAAGAAGCCAGGCTTTTAAAGAAGCAGCAGAAAAGCTTATTTGCCGCCGAACAGGTAACCTACCTGGAATTGGAATACCGAGTTGCGCTGCTTGTCAGAACCCGATGGGTCGTTCAGGTCGGAGATGCCGCCGTTGTAGCGCACACCAACCTCCAGGCCCGAAGACAACTGGTAGCCTACACCGGCGATGTAGCCAGCGTCGATTTTGCGCGTGCCTTCAGTGCTGGTTGAGCTAAACGTCTGACCACCAAAGCTTGCTTCCGACTTTTGGCCAAGTAGGAAACCTACCTGCGGGCCGGCTTCGAAGAACAGGCCGTCAGCGTTTACGCGGAGCAACAGGGGGATGTCGAGGTAGCTGGTACGGACTTGGCCAGTGGCACCGCTTTCTTCGAACTTAGCGCCTTTTTGTGAGTATAGCAGCTCGGGGTGGAAGGAGATAAGGTCGCTGAAGCCAAAATCGGCCATTACGCCTGCTGAGAGGCCCACCAGGTTCTTAGCGTCTTCCGTGCCTTTGCCCGAAATGTTCGCCAGGTTAGCGCCGGCCTTCACACCGAAACGGGTGCTTTGTGCTTGAGCAGCGCCGGTTACGCCGGCGAGGATTGCGAGGGATAGAATGACTTTTTTCATGAAAATAAGAAGTGGAGGGGTTAAATGCCGCGCAAAGCTAACAGGAAATATTAATTCAATAGAACATAGTATATGTAAAGTTGTATTATAATATATAATTGTATGCGAAAAAGCCCGGTCTCGATAGAAACCGGGCTTTTGCAAAAACAATCGTTATTTACTTGCCGCCGAACATGTACCCCAGTTGTACCGAAAACACGCGGTTGCGGTTCTGGTCGTTTGCACCGTCGTCTTTTCCTACGCTGTTGATACCGCCGTTAAAACGGCCTTCAATGCTAAGGCCGGACTCCAGCTGATAGCCAACTGCAGCTACGTAGCCGAGCTCAAGCTTCTGGTAGGCATCGTTGTCGAGTTTGATTTCGTTGCCGTCACCGTCCGAGAGCTTCACTTTGGCCAAGTAGCCAACCTGTGGGCCGGCTTGCAGGAACGGTCCTTTGCCATCGGACAGCGTGTAGCGGAACATGATGGGCACCTCGATGTAATTCAGCTTGAATTTGAAGTCGGTACCCTTTATCTCAGCGCCCTTCTGCGAATACAGGAGTTCGGGCTGAATGGAAAGGGATTCCGACAGACCGATATTGGCAGCAAGGCCGCCTACTGCACCAAACTTGTACTTGGCATTGTCTACGTTATCGCCGGAAAAAGTAGTATAGTTCGCGCCGGCTTTCACGCCGAAACGGGTGGTTTGCGCATTAGCAGCAGTGGTAAGGCCCGCAAGCAGCGCCAGCGAAAGGATTGTTTTTTTCATCACAGATAAGAAAAAAAGGATAAAGTGAATTCTGAAGGAATTCTGGGGATAAACTCAGAGTCGGGGCTTATACCGGCCAGTTAGGCATTTGGGTTGCGAAAAACAGATTAAGGTTTTCGCTTGCAGCATAGCCGCTGGGCGGTCGTATTTTTGAGGTCGGGCCGGCACGCACAGTTGCTCAGAGGGTTATTATGAGAACTTATTCAAATAGGTGGATATTAGGGAGCGTAATATTTTTTCTTTCAGGAGCCGAAGCCCAAGGCCAGGTCGCCGATAGTACTTCGGCCCAGCTGGCGCCGCGCGCGCCCTTCGTGGTGGGTGCCTATGCCCAGGGCAGCATTATCATGGCGCACACCTACGCCATCCGGCACCTGGTGGCCTCGCACCCCACGGGCTTCGAAGTAAACCTGCAGCAGCAGACTACCGGTGCCGCGCCCTGGCACGGCTGGTACAAGTTCCCGAAAATTGGCCTGGCACTCACCTACTACGATTTTCACAACCCCGCGCTGGGCTACGCGTTTTCGGCCAGCCCCTACATCAGTAAGTCGATTTCGCGCAACGCGAAGCACGATTTGAGCTTCCGGCTCGGAGCGGGGTTGGCCTTCCTCACCAACCCCTACAACCAGGAAACCAACCACAAAAACACCATCGCCAGCTCGGCCCTCAACGCCACGCTGCAGTTCCGGTTCGAGTACGACTACGCCCTCACGCCGCACCTGGGCCTGCTGGTGGGAGCCGGCCTCAACCATTACTCCAACGGGGCCACCACCAAGCCTAACTTCGGCGTGAACCTGCCCTCGGTGGTGCTCGGCCTGAACTACCACCAGCAGCGCCCCGCCCCGCGCACCAACGCCAACGCACCCCTGCCGGCCGAGATTGGCCACACGTTTTTCAACGTGAGCACCAGCGTGGGCTTCAAGCAGCGCACCGAGGGCGACAAGCAGAAGTACCTCGTGAACTCGCTGACCGTGGCCGTGGGCCGGCGCATGAACCGCAAATCGAACCTGCTGCTGGGCCTCGAAGGCTTCAACGACCGCAGCCTGAAAGCTACCCTGAACGACACTACCCGCGCCGGCCTCGCGCAGCCCGACGTGAAGAAAGCCGGCATTTTTGTGGGCCACGAGCTGTTGTTTGGGCGGTTGGTCTTCGATTCGCACCTGGGTTTCTACCTGTACGCACCCTACAAATCGAGCACACCCTACTACGAGCGCCTGGGCCTGAAATACCACTTCACCAACCTGCTTTTCGGGGCAGTAGACCTGAAAATTCATCGCGGCGCGGCTGACGTGATTGAATTCAAAATTGGAGCTAGGCTGTAGCGCCAACGCAAGGGCCACGCTTCTTCGGTCACCCCCGACGCTTCGGCCGCTTCGAGCAGCGTTTCGGCAAGGTTAAGTTGGCGCAGGCTGCCCCGGTTCTCATCTTTCGGCAGCGGTTTAATAATAGCCGCACCAGCCGCCATGGAAACCTTTTTCGCCCTCAACCGCTATCTGCACATTGCTGCCGGCTTCACGGGCTTTTTCGTGGCACCTGTGGCGCTGGCCGTGCATAAAGGCGGCAGGGCTCACCGCCGCTGGGGGCTGGTGTTTTTCTGGGCCATGGTGGTAGCTGGCTGCACGGCCATCGTGGGCTCGCAGCACATTCACAGCACGTTTCTGCTGCTCACGGCCGTGTTCAGCCTCTACATGGCCGGTTTCGGCTACCGCTCCCTGTTCCTGAAACAGCTGGCCTGGGATGCCCGGGTCGAAGCCTTCGACTGGGCGGTGGCAGGCGTGGGTGTGGCAGTGTTTCTGAGCACGGTGGCCTACGCGTTTTTCACCCGTACTATCCCGGTCGGCGTGTTCGGTGCGCTGGGCACGTTCACCGCTTTCCGCCAGCTCCGCGGCTACGCCAAGGCCGGGCACTGGACCAAAAACCAGTGGCTGCTCAATCACATTTCAGGTTTCCTGGCTTCCTACATTGGGGCCGTGTCGGCATTTTCGGCCACCAGTCTGCACTTTATTCCGTTCCCAGTCAACTTTCTCTGGCCTACCCTTATCGGTGTGCCCCTTATTATGTGGTGGCACCGGCGGGTGCGTGGGCAACGGGTAGCTGTTGCACCAGGCTCCGGTTTATCCGGCTCACCAGTGCTGGCCCTTCGTAAATAAAGCCGGTGTAGAGCTGAATAAGCGAAGCACCAGCAGCCAGCTTCTCCTGCGCATCGGCGGCCGAGTGGATGCCGCCGGAGCCAATAATCGGCAGGCCGCCGTCGGATTTCCGGTGCAGGTAGCGAATGACTTCGGTGGCCCGCGCCCGTAGCGGTTTGCCGCTCAGGCCACCCGCGCCCAGGCTGGCCACGTAGCCGGGCTCGCTCTGCAGGTTATCGCGGCTGATGGTGGTATTGGTGGCCACCAATCCGCTCAGGTGCGTTTCGCGGGCAATTTCCAGAATGTCGTCGAGCTGCGAATCGGTGAGGTCGGGCGCAATTTTGAGCAGCAGCGGGCGCGGCAAGGTGCGGGTCTGGTTGCGTTGCTGCACCTGCTGCAACAGTTCAATCAGCGGCTTTTTCTCCTGCAGCTGGCGCAGGTTGGGCGTGTTGGGCGAGCTCACGTTCACCACGAAGTAATCGACCACTTCGGCCAGCGCATCGAAGCTGGCCACGTAGTCCTCGGCGGCTTGCTCGTTGGGCGTGTCCTTGTTCTTGCCGATGTTGCCGCCGATGATGAGCTGCCGGTTCGCCCGCCGGGCCAGCCGGGCCGCTACCACAGCTGCTCCGTCGTTGTTGAAGCCCATGCGGTTCACCAGGGCCTCGTCCTGCGGCAGCCGGAACAGACGCGGCGTGGGGTTGCCGGGCTGCGGCCGGGGCGTCACCGTTCCGATTTCTACGAAGCCAAAGCCCAGCGTAGCCAGCTCATCGGTCAGGGCCGCATTCTTGTCGAAGCCCGCCGCCAGGCCCACCGGGTTGGGGAATTTCAGCCCGAATACCTCCCGGGCTAGGCTGGGGTCCTGGAAATCGTAGAGCGCCCGCAACAGCGCCGGGGTTCCCGGCACGCGCGCCGCCCGGCGCAGGTTATCGAAAACGAGGTGGTGGGCGCGCTCGGCGTCAAGGTTGAACAGCAGGGGTTTGACGAGAGCTTTATACATGGATTGTTTACCCGGCCCAGCCTTCGCGGTCGAGGCTGCGGTACTGAATGGCTTCGGCCAAGTGGTTAATCTGAATATCGTCGGTGCCGGCCAGGTCGGCGATGGTGCGGGCCACCTTCAGGATGCGGTCGTAGGCGCGGGCGCTTAGGCCGAGGCGCTCCATGGCCGTTTTCAGGAGTTGGCGGCCCTCTTCGCTGATTTGGCAGATGTCCTTCACCATCTGGGGCGGCATCATGGCGTTGGAGTGAATGTCAACGTACTCCGTAAACCGTATTTCCTGCACCTGACGGGCCTTATCAACCCGTGCCTGAATGTCGGCGCTGGTTTCTGATTTCCGGCTCTCCGTCATCTGGTCAAACGTCACGGGCGTCACCTCCACGTGCAGGTCGATGCGGTCGAGCAGTGGACCCGAAACCTTGTTGAGGTATTTCTGCACCACGCCGGGGCCGCACACGCATTCCTTTTCGGGGTGGTTGTAATAGCCACACGGGCAGGGGTTCATGCTGGCAATGAGCATGAAGTTAGCCGGAAACTCGATGCTGATTTTGGCCCGCGAAATGGTTACGCGGCGTTCCTCCAGCGGCTGGCGCATCACTTCCAACACAGTGCGCTTGAACTCGGGCAACTCGTCCAGAAACAGCACGCCGTTGTGCGAGAGCGAGATTTCGCCGGGCTGCGGGTTGCTGCCCCCGCCCACCAGCGCCACGTCCGAAATGGTGTGGTGCGGTGCCCGGAAAGGCCGCATGCTCAGCAAGCCGCCCCCGGCCAGCTTGCCGGCCACGGAGTGGATTTTGGTGGTTTCCAGGGCCTCCTGCATGCTCAGGGGCGGCAGAATGCTGGGCAGGCGCTTGGCCAGCATGGTTTTGCCCGCGCCGGGTGGCCCAATCATGATGACGTTATGGCCGCCGGCGGCCGCAATTTCCAGCGCCCGCTTGATGTTTTCCTGGCCCTGCACGTCGGCAAAATCGGCCGTGTACTTGTTCACGGCCTGCTGAAACAGGTCGCGGGTATCAACGGTAGTCGGTGTGATTTCCAGCCGGCCCTCGAAGAAGTCGATGGCCTCCTGCATACTGCCCACGGCAATCACGTCGAGGTTGTTCACGATGGCCGCTTCCTCGGCATTCTCTTTGGGCAGCACGATGCCCTTAAATCCTTCCTTACGGGCCTGAATCGCAATGGGCAGTACCCCTTTAATGGGCCGCAACTCGCCATCGAGGGCCATTTCGCCCATAATCACGTACTCGGGAAGGCGCTCGGTCGTCAGCTGCTGCGAGGCGTGCAGAATGCCCAGCGCGATGGGCAAGTCATAGGCCGCGCCTTCCTTGCGGATGTCGGCCGGGGCCATGTTCACCACCGTTTTGGTGCGCGGCATGCGGTACCCCCGAAACTTCAGCGCCGCCTCAATCCGCTGCTGGCTTTCCTTAATAGCGTTGTCCGGCAAGCCTACCACATTAAACCCAGTGCCCGCCGAAACCACCACTTCGATGATGATGGTGTAGGCATTGACGCCCTGCACGGCCGAGCCGAAGGTTTTGGTGAGCATGGTAGAGAGGTAGGGTGCGGGGCTTGCCCCCGCCCGGTCGTTGAAACAGAGTTGTTGAGTTTGTGCGGACGGCCGGGCGGGGGCAAGCCCCGCACCCTACGCCAACGGAAAGTTACAGCACCAGCTTCTCAATCAGCTGAATCATGATGTGAATGGCTTTGATGTGGATTTCCTGAATCCTATCGGCGTAGCCGAAGTGCGGCGCACGAATCTCCACATCGCTGAGGGCCGCAAGCTGGCCGCCATCCTTACCGCTAAGGCCAACCACAGTCATGCCCAACTCGCGGGCAGCTTCGGCAGCACGCAGGATGTTGGGCGAGTTGCCGCTGGTGCTGATGGCCAGCAGTACATCGCCGGGCCGGCCCAGTGCCTCCACAAAGCGGCTGAAGACGAACTCGAAGCCAAAGTCGTTGGCTACGCAGGTCATGTGCGAGGCTTCGGTGAGAGCAATGGCGGCCAGGGCGCGGCGGTTTTCCCGGTACCGGCCGCTGAGCTCTTCGGCAAAATGCTGGGCGTCGCAGAGGCTGCCGCCGTTGCCGCAGGTGAGAACCTTGCCGCCAGCCTGTAAGCTGGCCGCGATGAGCTCGGCAGCGGCGGCGATACTGGCTATTTGGGCTGGGTCGGCCAGAAAGCGGTCGAGCACGGCGCGTGCTTCGGTCAGCTCGGCGCGGATGAGGTCGGGGAGGGTGGCGTCAGGCACTTATACTTGTGTCGAAGAGAACTGCGAAAATCGGGCGGCGGATGTAGAGACGCGACCCATCGCGTCTCGGCGTTGAACGATGCTGGAATGGCGCGGTCCCGAAGACGCGATTGGTCGTGCCTCTACTCCGTTCTCGCAAATCACTTCGCGTCGGGTATAGTTTTTTGTTTGTCATCCTGAGCTTGCGAAGGACCTTATCACGGTTAAGCCAACTGATTTACTGCTAATTGTTAAGAAGTAATAAGGCCCTTCGCTCTGTTCATGATGATAGATTCGAAGTTAGGCGAGCGGTGGCCGGTCGGCGGGCGCGGTGTTCGACAAGCTGGGGTCGTTCTGCGGGAAAGTCGGCTGGGGCAGGTGGTCAGCCGTGCGGTTTTCGGTGGTGCTTATGGTGCCGGCTACCTGGCTTTGGGTCGGCTGCTCGCGCACCACGGGAGCGTCGAGAATGCGGCCGTCGATGGTGCGCGGGCCCGTGGGCGGAGCCGAAATGGTGGTGCGCTGCTGCTGGTCGTAAAGCTTGGCTTTCAACTCGTTGATTTTGCCTTCGTGCTGATTTACCGTGCGGCGCAGCATCACGCTATCGAGGTTTTCGGTGAGCAGGTGCAGGGCCATAAGCACGGCGCCAATCACGAACATGGTGTAGAAAAACTGCCGTTCCTGTTCAATGGCCGACAAGCCTGACCCCATGCCCATAACCGAGGTGCGCACCGCGGGAACAAGGATGAACAGCAGCGCCAGCAGCAGGTAAATCATGACGGCGACGGTGACAATGCGTTTGAGAGCGAGCATAGCGGAATGAGTGTGAAAGTGAGGCTGGTATTAGCTGTTGGAAACGAAGGCTGCGGAAAAACAGCCGCAAAATACTTCTTTCGTAACGCAACTACTCCAATAGGCTACTTGGCCGAAAGGGTAGTGTCGGCCGCGATAACGGCGGAATCGGCTACCACTACCACCGCCCCGCGTGCCCGCTGGGCATCCTGGTCCGCTTGAATGCGCTCGATGAGCGACTGCTGGCGCGCCGTCGCATTTGCCATCTGGGTTTCATAATCCAGTTTTTGCTGGCTGCGGTAGTATTTGTAGCCGACGCGCAGCCCCAGCATAAGGAGCGCGAGAATTAGAAACCAGCGGGTGTTGTTTTTGCCAAACATCAAGGAAAGGAAGAAGGGTAAGGAAAGGCTACACCAATGCGGCATTGGTCTGCATCGAGCTCAGGCGTTGGTACACACCACCTTCGCGGCGCAGCAGGTCGTCGTGCGTGCCGCGCTCCACGATGCGGCCGTGCTGGAGCACCACAATTTCGTCGGCGTGCTGCACGGTGCTCAGGCGGTGGGCGATAACGAGCGAGGTGCGGTTCTGCATCAGGCGCTGCAGGGCTTCCTGCACCAGCTTTTCGCTTTCGGTGTCGAGGGCCGAAGTGGCTTCGTCGAGAATGAGAATGGGCGGGTTGCGCAGGATGGCGCGGGCGATGCTCAGGCGCTGCCGCTGTCCGCCCGACAGCCGGCTGCCGCGGTCGCCAATTACCGTCTGGTAGCCGTCGGGGCTGGCCACGATGAACTCGTGGGCGTTGGCGATGCGGGCCGCTTCCATCACCTCGGCTTCGGTGGCGGCGGTGTTGAAGCGGATGTTGTTGAAAATGGTGTCGTTGAACAGGATGCTTTCCTGGGTCACAATGCCCATTTGGTCGCGTACCGAGTGCAGGGAGCAGGCGCGCAGGTCGTGGCCGTCGATGAGAATCTGGCCGGCGCTGGGGTCGTAAAAACGGGGCAGTAAGTCGGCCAACGTGCTTTTGCCACCACCGCTGCCGCCCACCAGTGCCACGGTCTGGCCTTTTTTTATGGTCAGGTTGATGTCGTAGAGCACCGGCGTTTCGCTGTAGCTGAAGCTCAGGTTGTTGAACTCAATCTCACGCTCAAAGGGCGGTAGCACGGTGGCGTCGGGCCGGTCGCGGATGGCGGGCTCGGTGTCGATGATGCTGAGTACCCGCTCGCCGGCCACCAACCCGCGCTGGATGTTGCCAAAGGAACTCGACAGGGCTTTGGCCGGCGTGAGGACCTGCGAAAACAGAATCACGTAGCCGATGAACGTCTCGCCATCGAGCGCCGACTTCCCGCCCAGAATGAGCGTGCCGCCGAAATACAGCAGCCCGGCCACCACCGAAACCCCTGCAAACTCGGAAAACGGAGAAGCTAAATCCCGGGTGTTGTCGATGGTGCGCGAGGTTCGGGCGTACTGGTTGTTTTGCTCCTCAAACTTGCCCTTGATGTACTCCTGCGCATTAAACGCCTTGATAACGCGGATGCCGCCCAGCGTTTCATCAATCACCGAAAGCATCGAGCCCAGTGTTTTCTGGCTGAGCTTGGCCTGGGTGCGCAGCCGCTTGGCAATAAAGGAAATGGCACCGCCTGATAATGGCAGCAGAATCAGCGTGAACAGCGTGAGTGGCACCGACATGTGGAACAGCACCAGGAAATACGCAATGATGGTAAGCGGCTCCTTGATAACGGCCGTGAAGGTGTTTACCACCGAGGTTTCCACTTCCTGCACATCGGCCGTGAAGCGCGACATCAAATCCCCCTTACGCTCGCCCGCGAAAAAGCCCAACTGCAGGCTGATGATGCGGTGGTACAAGTCGCGCCGCAGGTTCTGAATGACGCGCGCCCGCACCTTGGCCAGCAGGCGTAGGCTCATGTAGCGAAACACATTGCTCAGCAGCACCGACACCACTACCACGCCGCACACGAAGGCCAGCGCGCCCATTTTGCCGTGCGCCGTGAGCACATCGGCAAAGAAGTAGTTAAACGTGTCCGTTACCCACTGAATGGTGGGCTTGAAGCCCGGCAGGTGGTCGGGCGCCCGCATGGGCACCTTGTCCGTTTTGTCGAACAGCACGCTCAGCAGCGGAATAATCAGCGTGAAGTTGCCAATGCTGAAAAAGATGGTCAGCACCGTGTACAGCAAGTACTGCGGCAAAAAGGCCATCAACGGCCGCGCGTACTGCAATATGCGGAGGTAAGTTTTCATACGAATCTCAAAAATACGCTCATGTTTTTGCGCGGCGAGGCAACGGGTAGGTCCAAAGCGTCGAGTGCTTCGTTAATACCCGGCACCTGTTTTCAAACGTCTGACTTACTCAATATGAAACGCGACGAATTTTTGCACCTGTTTGGGTTTGGAGCCACCATGCTGCTCACCGGTTGCCTGGGCAGCTGCGCCAGCAAAAACGAGAACCCGCAACCCGCTTCCGGCCCGGGTTCTTCGTCGGGCCCGGCCCAGCCCATCGACTTTACCCTGGACCTGGCCGACCCAGCCAATGCCCGGCTCACCAACCCGGCTTTTGGCTACGTGTACGGGGCTGCCGGCCAGGTTATTGTGGCCAAAACCACTGCCGGCACCTACATAGCCTTGGCCGCGGCGTGCACGCACCAAGGCACTTCGGTGCAATTTCAGCCCAGTGCCGACAACTTCCTGTGCCCCAACCACGGCTCGCAGTTCAACACCAGTGGTGCTGTTCTCAACGGCCCGGCGGCGGCCCCGCTCCGCGCTTACACCGTGACGCAGACCGGTAACATTTTGCGCATTACGGCCTAGGTCAGGGCTTAAAACTCGTGCAGGCGTTGGGCAATGTTCCAGCGCACGGCCAGCGAAGCGTAAACCTCGTTCACGTTGGCTGCCGGGGTGAGGGAGTAGGTCTGGTGCCGGGCAATGAGCTTGGCATCCACAAACAGATTCAGGCGCGGCTGGTAAGTGGCCGTGAAATCGGTGTGCAGCAGGCGGCTTTTGTTGCCCTGGCCGGTGCGGTTGCCGTACTCGCTCACGCGGGTGTTGTAGGACTTAAGCACGTTGCCGCCGTAGTTCTGGCCGTTAGCGTCGGCGTTGGTCAGGTCGAGGCCCTGCTCGGTGTAGATGGCCTTGCCCACCAGCATCAGGCGAGGCAGGGGCTGGTAGCTGAGCACGCCGAGCACCTCGGTGAGGTTGGCGCCCATGGGGTGGGCCAGCGGCTGCATATAGTGGGTGTAGGCCGTGTAGTAGTCTTCGTGCTGGTAGGTGAAGGGGCGGATGTAGTTGATTTCGCCCTGCAGGTCGAGGTTGCGGATGCCTGCCACGTCAATGTACTTGAAGCCGGCTTGCAGTGCCTGCTTGTTGCCCCACCAGCCATTGCGGGCCCGCACCTCGCTGATTTTGAACTCATCGAGCACCACCTGCCCGTAGAGCTGGGCCGTGTGGAAAATGTTCCACTTAAAATCGAGGCCCAGCGTGGCGTTGTCGGCCGAGCCCACCTGCTGCTCCACGGCGCGGTAGAAAATAATCGGGTTCAGGTATTGCAGCTCCAGCCCCCGGCCGGGGCCACCGGCAATCTCCGACTCAAATACGCCAATGTTCAGGTTCGGCGTCACATCGAGGCTGAGGTGGTGCAGGGCCATGTATTTCTTGGGGTACACGCCATCAACGGGGCTACCGGCCGAGTTGTAGGTGCGCCGGCCCGTAAGCTCGGCAAACAGGTTCTGATAGTTCAGCTTCCAGATACGGGTATTAAACTTCAGGAAAAAATACGGCGTGCTGTAGTCCGACAAAATCAGCGAGCGGTAACCGTTGCCGATGAAGTTACGGTCGTGCCCCAGCTGCACGTTGATGTGCTTGGTGGCGGCGTAAGTGATGTAGCCCCGGGCCGAGAAGAAGTCGTACTGGCCGGCCCCGTTTTTATACGGCTTCCAGTAGCCCTCGTGCGGCACAATGGTGTCGCGCGCTATGCGGTTCTGCACGTACTGCGGCACGCCCTCCTGGTTATCGGACAGGAACGCATAAAAGCCCAGGCGCTGGTCGATGGTGCCCTCTATCTGCGCGCCCCGCGTGTTCACGTAGCGGATGCCGTCGCTGTTCTGGTTGTCTTTGCCCGCCGAAAGCAGCGCCACCGGGTTCACGCGCAGGGTAAAGTCCTTGCTGTCGACGTGGTAGAAATCGGTCTGGTCGCGGTAGAAGTAGTTTAGAAATGGCTGGGCGCTTTGGTTGAGGTCGTTGCCCTGGGTCGAGTTGGCCCAGTTGTCCTTCAACAGGTATTGAGCGTTGAAGCGGTCGGCTCGCGAGAGGCTACCGGTGCGCGATGCCTGCGCACTGTCGGGCCCCAGAATGCGCTCGCCGAGGTGGGCAGCCGCCACGCGGGTATAGGGCCGCACGCTGGTATGCGGGTCGCGCAGCGAGTCGGAGCCAAACTTGATGGCGTAACGGTCAATCAACCGGTAGGTGTCGGGGTCGAGAGGAACGTAAGTGGCGCCCTGCGTAGCCTCGAACCCATTGCGGGAAGTGCGGGCCGGGCGCGGGGCCGTTGCACGCGGGGCTGTCCCGGGCTGAGAAGCCGACCGCAACGGCTTCTCGCGGGCTACGCGGCGCCGCGGGGTGTCAGCTACACTATCAAGTGGCTGGTCAAAAATCAACCAGGGCGACTTTTCGGCGGCGGGTGCGGTGCTGGCCGGAGCAGTCGTGGCGGGGGCTGGCGGAGCGGGCGCCGTTTGGGCGGCGACTGTACCGGCCAGCAACGTCAGGCAAATCAGTAACAGAGATTTAGGCATATAATCGAATAGGCTGCCGCGCAGCCTGGGGCGCGCGGTCCGATAAAAGTCAGGCAGGTCAATTTCTTAACAAACCTACGCAGCAAGCCGTTGGCGGGTCGAAAACGGTCCCGGCAATGCGGCTGTGAGCGAAGACGGTTTTCAGCTCGATTTCTTGCCCGCGCCCTGTTTTTGTGCCAACTTCGGGGTATCGGCCGCGCCTTTTGCCCGGCTTGCTCATTCAAGTCCCGTTCGTATGGCCACGCCACTTTCATCCTCCGCCGCTTCGGTTACCGCTGCTTCCGACGCCACCGATGCCCTGGCCAACGTCCACGTTGTCTGTGCCGAACCCAGCATTGCCAACCATTTTCTGGCCGAGCTGCGCGACAAAGACGTGCAGAAGGACAGCCTCCGCTTCCGTCGCAACCTCCAGCGCCTGGGCGAAATCATCGCCTACCGCATCAGCACCCACCTCAGCTACACCGACAAAACCATTCAGACGCCGCTGGCCGAAACCACGGGCAAGCTGCTCCACGACTTCCCCATTCTGGCCACGGTGCTGCGCGCCGGGTTACCATTTCATCAAGGTTTCCTGAATTATTTCGACCAGTCGCCCAGCGCCTTTGTAGCGGCTTACCGCATCGAAGGCACGGCCCAGGTGCAGGTGCAGGTCGACTACCTCTCGGCCCCTAGCCTCGACGAGCGGGTGCTCATCCTGGCCGACCCCATGCTGGCTACCGGTAAAAGCCTGGTGCAAACCTACCGGGCCATGCTGCGCTTCGGCATGCCGCGTCAGGTACACATAGCGGCCGTTATTGCCTCGCCCGAGGGGCTGGCCTACGTGGCCCGCGAAATCCCCGAAGCCACCCTTTGGGTGGCTGCCATCGACGAAAAGCTCAACGAGCACGCCTACATCATTCCCGGCTTGGGCGACGCCGGCGACCTGTCATACGGAAGCAAGCTGTAAGCGCCGAACCAGCTTTTGTCCAATTTCACTCACCGACGCGCGGCCGCCATTCGTGGCCCCAAGTCGGCAGCTTGGCCAGTGTTTGGAACCCAAGCCACCGAAAGCGGGTATCATTGCCAGTGACTCTGCCATCGAGTAGCGGGTTACTGCCTTTCCCTCGTTTCCCTTTCTATCGTGCACCACCTTGCCGTCAAATATGCCTCCGTCTTCCTGCTGAGCACGGTAAAGTTTCTGGGCGGGCCGTTGGCCGGGGCTTCTATGGGCCTGCATTTCTGGACCACCATGGCCCTCACCGTGGGCGGCATGATGACCAGTGTCTTCCTTTTCTCGGGCGTGGGGCGCGCCTGGATGAAGCACCGGCAGCACCAGCGCCGCTTGCGCCGCGAACCGATTTTCTCCAAAAAATCGCGGAACATCATCAAGGTGTTTCGCAAGTTCGGCATGGGCGGCATTGCCTTCCTCACGCCCATTTTGCTTTCGCCCATCGGCGGCACGGTCATCGCCACGCTGCTGGGCGTGCCACGGTCACGCATCATGCTGCACATGCTTTGGAGCGCTATGTTCTGGGGCTGCGCGCTCACCTTCGCCAGCATCCATTTCGGGCATCTCATCCACCACGGGAAGTAGCGACCGGGATTGTCTGCTGCCTTTCCGGTGAATTAGCTAAGGGAGGACCTCCATAGCTATATAATAGTAATCTGCGCCTTACTTTGGGCTATAGTTACTATCGCGGGATTGCTATGAAAACTGTTGTCGTTGCTTGCTGGTACATGCTGCTAAGCTTGGGTTGTTGGGCACAAACGCCACAGGCAGTTGTAGCTGAAGGCAGAATGCTCTATCGGTCAGAAGCTGCTTCTTGGTATGGAACGGATGTTTTCCTGGAAAAACTGAAGCACAGAAAGCAGAATTCGGGTGGGTATTTTTCTTATGCTGATGGGCGAATGGCCAAATGCGTATTCTTTTCAAAAGGAGATACGCCCCGAACACTGGCTATTATAACGTTTGACAGCACATACAACCCAGCAACAGCACATATCGACAGCATGCCTCGGGCCTTCACTCAGCACGAAAGCGACTTGTATGCTATCCGCAAAAAAGCGCTTGATGTTCTCAATGCTGATACCCTGTTTAAGAGGTTCAAGAACACTAGCCTGAACGTTATACCAATCATTGATAAGACTAAGAGAAGAGTCTATGTACTGACAGGGCCCTCAGTGTCAGGGGTGGTAGTGTTTGGCAACGATTATCAGATTGATTTTGATAAGCGGAATAATGTCATTGCGAAAAAGGGCCTCCATAAAAATCTTATTCCCATGGAGTACGGAAAAGATAAAGGGCAAACGGCTGCTATGCACAGCCATTTGCCCTCAACCGGCGAATACATTACGGCAACCGACATCTGTACCCTCATGCTTTATGAGAAGTACCCGGGCTGGAAGCAGTATTATGTGATTTCACCCAGCTTTGTATCCATCTGGAGTTGTGAAAAGGACGAACTTGTTGTCCTGACCAAAAAAGCTTGGGACAGAATCAACGAAGACCAAAAGAAGCGCCACCCCGAACAGGCGAAACCATAGGCTTACCTACCGCCCGCGCCGCTTCAGCGCTTTCACGCCGGGGTTTGAGCCGCCCTTCTTGCCCACGAAAGCCTTTGAGCCCTTGGTGCTCTTTTTCTGGCCTTCCTGAAAGGGTTTGCCCGTGCGCTTGTCAATGGTCACGCCGGGCTTAATCCACTCCTTTTTCTCGTGGAAAGCGCCTTTAAAGGTCGGGTCGAGCTTTTTGCGGCGCTCGTCCAGCTCGCGGCCCATTTTCTGCTGCTCCTCAAAGGGGGTTTCCTCCACTACAACTTCCTCAGGCAGCGGCAGCAGCTCTATTTTCTGGTTGATGAGCAACTCAATCTCGGCCACGTGCACCATTTCGGCTTCGTTGGCAAAGGTGATGGCTGCTCCCGTGTGCAGCGCCCGGCCCGTGCGGCCGATGCGGTGCACGTAGTCGTCGTGCACAATCGGAACGTCGAAGTTGATAACGTGCGTCACCTGCGGCACATCGATGCCGCGCGCAGCTACGTCGGTGGCCACCATGTAGCGCACCTCGCCAGCCTTGAACGAGTCCATGCTGTTCATGCGCGCGTTCTGGCCCTTGTTGCCATGTATCACGCGCACCTCACCGGCCGGGGCCTTGCGCTCCAGAAAATGGGCCACCTGGTCGGCGTGCTGCTTGGTGCGGCAGAAGAGCAGCACTCGCGTCATGGTGTCAATGTCGCGGTGCAGCAGGAAGTGCAACAGGTTGATTTTGGTGAGCAGGTTGGGCGCTTCGTACATCACCTGCGATACCGTTGAGGCCGTTTTGGCCGGCGGGCTCACTTCCACGCGCACCGGAAATTCCAGAAATTCCTCGCTCAGCGTGGTCACCCGCTCCGGCATGGTTGCCGAGAACAGCGCGTTCTGCCGCTTGCGCGGGATGATTTCGAGGATGCGCCGAATCTGAGGCATGAAGCCCATGTCCATCATCTTGTCGGCTTCATCCATCACCAGCGTTTTCAGGTCGGTCAACCGCACCGCGCCTTTCAGGTAAATTTCCAGCAGCCGGCCCGGCGTGGCAATCAGCACATCGAGGCCCGCAGAGATGGTTTCAATCTGGGTTTTCGGACCCAAGCCCCCGTAAATGGCAAAAATACGCAGGTCCGTATTCACCGCTAACACCTTCAGATGCTTCTCAATCTGAATGGCCAGCTCCCGCGTGGGGGCCAGCACCAGGGCCCGCGGGTTGTTGCCCTGAGCATATTTCACCTTCATAAGCAGCGGCAGGCCAAAGGCGGCGGTTTTGCCGGTACCGGTCTGGGCAATGCCCAGTACGTCGTGCCCGGCCATCAGCAGCGGGATAGTCTGAATCTGTACCGGCGTGGGCACGGTGAAGCCCGCATCGGCTACGGCCGTCAGGAATTGTTTGTTGAGCTTGAAATCGTTGAACGATGGGGTGGTATTGGGTTCCATTCCGCAAAGGTCGGGGTTTTTCGGCCGGTGACTACTCAAATTCTGAGAGAACGTTATGCAGAGCGTAGTGAAGCATCTCGCTTGCTGTCACTAATCAAGGATGTAAAAACGATTGGGTTATTGCTCCACGCGAGATGCTTCGCTACGCTCTGCATGACAGGTAGCCGATTTTTTTTTGCCATTTCCCGCTTCTTTTTCTATCTTTGCACCACCAAAACAAACCTGGTAGATATAGCTCAGCTGGTTAGAGCGCCGGATTGTGATTCCGGAGGTCGTGGGTTCGAGCCCCATTATTTACCCACTAAAATGAAGTCCCCGGAGAATTTTCCGGGGACTTTTTTGTTGCTTGCACTGAATCCGTTTTAACACGGCTTTAATCTGACCGTTTCTATTCACCACAATTTACTTGCATGAGCCTGCTCGTCATCGGCAGCGTCGCATTCGACGCCATCGAAACCCCCTTCGGCAAAACCGATAAAATCATTGGCGGTGCCGCCACCTTCATCAGCCTGTCGGCGTCGTATTCGCTCAAGCCCGTGAAGCTGGTGGCCGTGGTGGGAGACGACTTTCCGCAGTCTGACATCATGCTGCTCGAAGAGCACGGCGTGGACGTGGAAGGCCTGCAAATCAAGCAGGGCGAGAAGTCGTTCTTCTGGTCGGGCAAGTACTCGAAAGACCTGAACTCGCGCGAAACTCTCGTAACCGAGCTCAACGTGCTGGCCGATTTCGACCCCATCATCCCCGACGCGTATCAGGACTGCAAATACCTGATGCTAGGTAACCTGGCCCCGCAGGTGCAGCGCCTCGTCATCCAGCGCCTCATCAACCGCCCCAAGCTGATTGTGATGGACACGATGAACTTCTGGATGGACATTGCCCTCGAAGAACTCATTGCCACCATCGAAATGGTGGACGTGTTGAGCATCAACGACGAAGAAGCCCGCCAGCTCTCCGGTGAGTACTCGCTGGTGAAGGCAGCCAAGAAAATCATGGCCATGGGTCCGAAGTTTCTCATCATCAAGAAAGGTGAGCACGGCGCCCTGCTCTTCCACAAGAACAAGATGTTCTACGCTCCGGCGTTGCCCCTGGAAGAAGTGTTCGACCCGACCGGTGCCGGCGATACCTTCGCGGGCGGCTTCATCGGCCATCTAGCCGCGACGGACGACATCAGCTTCGAAAACATGAAGCGCGCTGTGATTCACGGCTCGACCATGGCATCGTTCTGCGTCGAGAAATTCGGCACCGAGCGTCTGCTCAACCTGACTGCCGAAGAAGTAGAAGCCCGCGAGGCGCAGTTTGCCGAACTGGTGAAGGTGGTGCCGGCCTCGGCCATCGCCAACGTGCCCGCGGCGTAGCTTTTTACAGGCAACCTTTTGGCGGCAGATGGGTACAATTGCTCATCTCTCACTCAACACCAAACCGCCATGGGACTCGCCAAGAAAGACACCGACTTGCAAAACGAGAAAACGTCCGTGAACCCGGCCGCTAACACGAAACGCAAAAGCACCCAAGTGCAAAGCCCGAATACGATGGACGTATCGGCCCACGGCAACACCACCGACGGCAACAGCGCCGGCCATGGCGTCGACAACATCCGCAACAATCCGCAAGGCAACCGACCCATGTCGGTGAGCGGCGGCAAAGGTCCCGGTAAAAAGGGGGATTAGCCGTTTTGCCCAAATGCCAAAAGAGCCCCGCCGGATAATTCCGGCGGGGCTCTTTTGTGGGCGTGAAACGCGGCGTTACGCAGTCAAGGTGGCGCGGTGGGCCGTTACCTCGGCGATGGCCTGCTGCAGCTCGGGTACTTGCACGGCCACCTGGCGCACGTCCACGGCTTGCAGGAAGGCCGTGACCCCGGCGCCGGCGCCGGCCACCGGTGCCACGTTCAGGTCTTCGAGGCGGCGGGTGGCGCTGCGCAGCAGGCGCTCGTTGGTGAGGCGCTCGGCGGTGCCGGCGGCCAGGCCGGCCACCAGCGGCGTGAGCCGGGCCACGGTGTCGGTGAGGCTTTGGCGGGTGCTGGCGCGGTCGGTGGCGCGGTCGGTGGCCTGGTCGGCCCGCAGGTCGAGCACCGAGTCGCGCACGGTAAACACGCGCAGCTCCAGTTCGAGCGACTCTTTGGCGGCGTCGCAGTCGGCCCAAGTAAGCAGGAGGTTGACGGGGAAAGGCATACGGGTAGGGGTGAAAGTGGAAAAGAGCCGGCATTGTTGCCGGGCGTCCTGCCAACGTTGCCGCTAATATTTAAGTATTTGGGGGAATGAAAATCTAACCCGGCTCAACCCGTCAGCGCGGCCACTTCGGCCCGCAGGCCGGCCAGGCGGGCCGCCAGCAGCTGCCGGGCGGTGGCGGCCGCGGCGGGGTTGGGCTCGGCAAGGGCCAGGTCCTCGGCCAGCTCGCTTAGCCAGCGGGCGTAGCGGGCGGCCTCGGCGGGGTCGGGCGGGACGGGAGCAGCGGCCAGCCGCGCCAGCCCCCGGCGGCGGTGGGCCAGGGCTTCGGTGCGGGCCTGCAAACCGGCCAGGCGCTGGGCCACGGCTAGGGCTTGCAGGCGGCAGGCGCCTACGCGGCGGCGCACCGGCGCGGGCCAGGCCCCGGTGGCAGTTTCAGGCGTTGCCAGCGCTAGGGCCTGCGTCAGCGGGTCGGCATCGGGGCCGGGCGCAGGCGGGGCGTCGTCGGGCGGGCCGCTGCCCAGGGGCGGGGGCAGCAGCCGGGCCAGCGGCAGCAGGCGTAGCGCCAGGGCCTCGGGGGCTTGCTTGCGGCCGGTTTCGAGGTGCGACACGAACCCCGCCGACACGCCCAGGTAGCGGGCCAGCTGCCGCACCGACAGGCCGAAGCGGGCCCGCACGGCGGTTTCGAGCGAGGCGGACGGCAGGGGGACGCGGGCCATGGGTGCTGGGAGAGCAGGAAAACCACCGCGCCCGGTGGGGCGGCCGGCCAGGCAGGAAATGCTGCCACCGGGGGAACGCTGGCACCGGCGGTTGGTATACAAAGCTAAGCAAACCCGCCGGGGTGTATACCCGATTGGTATACACAGCTTCCTGAAATTAATCGGCTGTATATCCAGAGGCCGGGCTCTGCTACGCCGCCTTGCGGGGGTGTTGCTAAACAAATAGGGGAAATCCTACGGCCCGGAAGCTAAGCAACTTGGATGCTGCTAATAAGACACGAATGCGCCGTAGAGCCGCAAGGAATGGTAAGTTTACAGGCGCCTTGAAGCAGTCGGAATCGACTGGCGAAAACGAACCTCAAGGCTGTCGTTTTGCTCACACGCCGGGTGATAGCTTGTTAGCTTGAGTGCTAATCATAAAAATGTAGCAGCTGTGCGCCCGAGTCGGAGGTTTTTTCCTGTTTGTTTAGCGACACGTTCCTTACGTGCCCGCTCCCCCCGTCGAAACGGGGTAGAAACCAGCTTTACACGCTGTAAATGGTCGTTTGCAACTCGTAAAAGGGCTTGCGTCTTACCTAAACCACCGTTTAGGCATACTTTCCATCAATAAGCTCCGCTACCCACCCCCGATGAGATT